>NZ_JCBDGX010000065.1:0-12253 GCF_059834345.1 Vibrio sp. R11-SG3-ISO3-SZ | reverse complement strand
GAATGCCCTCAGTAAAGCCTACGAGCTCGACTATCTTGTACAAACGGTGGTATTCGTTACTGACTTGGATGCGCCGCCACCTAGATTTAGCCAGATTGAAGAATCACTCGAAGAAGATCAGCACATGCCTCCAGTAGTTTTCGTCACTAACAAACTTGTGGATCAACAAAGAGAGTCTTTTGAGAAGGCGTGTAATGGATACGCTCAAGTTTTCTATTATGAACATGGCCTTGAACTAGACATTCAAGAAATAACGGAAGAATTAGAGTCTATTAGAGATCAAGCTAACTACTCTGCTTCTATGGGGATGTAGTATGGCCCGATTTAAGCTAAAACTTAACGACCATCACCATGTGGCCTCTCCCGTTTTGGCGCCGATGCAAACTATACTTGCGGTCGCGTCTGACTACTATCAGTACCACCTTAACACGCACGTTCCAGCTCGCGATTATTTAATACAGCGTGGGTTGGATGACGCTACTTTGGCTAAATTTGAGTTTGGTTTCTCGCCGAACGGTTTCAATCAACTTACATCACAAAAGAACAATAAAGTGTGGAAGAGTTCAATTCAGCGCACTCTGCCCTCAAAACTCAATGATGAGGCGCTTTCAAGCGTAATTTTTGACTTAATGGTTGCGTCGGGATTGCTTCGATTAAACTCTCGTGGCGAATACAGTGATCGTTACCGCGGTCGAATTGTTGTTCCCATTAAGGACCAAACAGGCCAAATTGTCAGTTTTGGCGGTCGCGTGTTTGATTCAGCACTTACTGGAGAGAATGCGCCTAAATACATCAATGGTAGTGATACGCCCATATTTCACAAAAAGGATGTCGTTTTTGGCTTAAACTTCATTGCCAAACAGGGCTTTCAATCGTCCATTATTGCCGTAGAAGGTTATCTTGATGTTGCCACCATGCATCAATTCGGTATTGAAAACGCAGTATGCGGCATGGGAACCTCAGTTACTGTAGAGCAGTTGCAGCAGCTGTTTCAATATACCGACTGTATTTCATTCTGCTTTGATGGCGACGAAGCTGGTCGAAAAGCAGCAATGCGCGCAGCTGTCACTATCCGACCTCTTCTTAGTGGAAGCCGTACCGCTACGTTTACTTTTTTACCAGACGGAGAAGACCCAGATACCATGCTGCGCGGTGGTATCAATCGGTATACGCAGGATTATATTGATGGTCAACGCGACGCTTTTCTTAGTCACATTGAAGATGGATTGCCAATTGAAGGAATGCTGGATTACGTAGCTAGATATCAATGTGCAACATCTTGGAAGGATGAACCCAAACTTCTTATGGCTCATTTGCTCAATGATGTTGTGACCATGCCTGTAGGTAGTGATGTGGGTGCAAGGATACAGCAGTCGTTGCGTATTAAGGCTTCAAAACTTTCCTCTACCGCCTCTGATATTGATGAAGCCGCTATGGTTCAGTTTATCAAAGGCATGAACTAGCTACTATTCAAGAGTCTATACTATGGTAATTTTACTGCTTTTATCAGTTTTCTGTTTTTCATGTATCTCTGGGTTGGTCGTTGTCGTATTTATGAGGCGTTCCCTTCTTACTGCATACACTGATATCTTCGGTGCTGAAGTTGTTTCTTCTTGGCAACGTATCATATCAACCCTCATTGTTGTAACCAGTCTCACCGGCGGATTTTCATTTCACATCTTGGAAAAGTTTCTGCCTACCTCTGAGTCATTTCGCGCGACTACCCTTGACGTGATCGTGCTCGAAAGTTTGAGGGCTCTTTTGAACAGCGCTCAATCTGTCATTCATGTCTTGTTGGTATTGTTGATCATCAGCGTGCTGGTGGCTTTAGTATTGCGTCTAAAGGGCGTTTACCCGCAACAAAACAAGAACTAAGTCAACTTCAACTGGCAATGACACCGTGTCAAAACTCGGAACCCACTCAATACCTTTGGCAATGACACCGTGTCAAAACTCACTCAATACCTTTGGCAATGACACCGTGTCAAAACTCAAAACTCGCTCATTACCTTTGGCAATGACACCGTGTCAAAACTCGGAACCCACTCAATACCTTTGGCAATGACACCGTGTCAAAACTCAAAACCCACTCAATACCTTTGGCAATGACACCGTGTCAAAACTCAAAACTCGCTCATTACCTTTGGCAATGACACCGTGTCAAAACTCAAAACCCACTCAATACCTTTGGCAATGACACCGTGTCAAAACTCAAAACTCGCTCATTACCTTTGGCAATGACACCGTGTCAAAACTCGGAACCCACTCAATACCTTTGGCAATGACACCGTGTCAAAACTCGAAATCCACTCAATACCTTTGGCAATGACACCGTGTCAAAACTCGGAATCCACTCAATACCTTTGGCAATGACACCGTGTCAAAACTCGGAATCCACTCAATACCTTTGGCAATGACACCGTGTCAAAACTCGAAATCCACTCAATACCTTTGGCAATGACACCGTGTCAAAACTCGGAATCCACTCAATACCTTTGGCAATGACACCGTGTCAAAACTCGGAATCCACTCAATACCTTTGGCAATGACACCGTGTCAAAACTCGAGATCCACTCAATATCGTTGAAGGAACAGGAAAAATCGTACTTTTGTAGTGAAACACCACACAAACCAATTATAAGCGTATTGATTATTTATAAGCTATACGCTTATAATCTTCACATCAGCGTATAACTTGGAGTGTACACATGACCCTGATTAATGCCAACCTGACCCAGCTTCAGAATGAGTTTGACTACATTCTTGAATTCAACAAACAACACACCCCCAACGATATCGTTCAATCGCTTCTACGCAATACAACAGACGATAAGTTACGTGATTTAGTTTTCAATGGAGGTGAGCTTGCACCAGTGCTTGGCATTCATGATGACCAGTCACAGCAAATGCGCCGTATCATCACCCAATATGAGAAGGACACTGGCGAAATCATCTACCAAGATGCCGCAAACAAACGTCAGTTCTCGCATGATGAAGCTGAGCGATTCTTGAGTTATTGCGGCGTGGACTCTACCCGTATTCGTCGCGAAAAGGGCGAACACTACGAGGTTCCTGTTGTTTTATGGACTGGCGGTAAAGGTGGGGTAGGTAAAACGTCTAGCGCAGCTAATAGCGCAACAGCATCCGTAATGGACCCATCAAGACTCAACCGTACCCTAATCATTGACCGAGACTCCAAGCAGGGTTCAATTGGCCATTTCCTTAGTCATGTGGACGACTCTTATCTGTTTGATACCACTCTTCCTCTATTCGAAAAATACGGACATCTCTCTCGCAAAGAACGTCTGAGCCCTGAAGTGCAAGAAGAGTTACGTGAACTACTGTTTACCGGTGATAAGCCCTATGTTCTTAAAAGCGAAATCCCCAACTTATGGTTCATACCAGGATCTCCTGAAGATTATGGTGTTGCTCGCCTTATTACTCGTCTTGCCGCGCTCTATGGTTTCGAACAGGCCCACAGCATGTTTAAAGACTTGATAATTCAACCGTTACTCAATGACTTCGATTTGATCATTATAGATAGTAGTCCCTCGATGGACTCACTGAACGACATGTATCTGTATTCAGCAACAGACCTTGTAATGGTCTCAACCCCTCGCTCACTTGACTTGCGCGCGTTTGGTAATTTCCGCAATACCTTAACTACGTTCATTAAAGAGTTTGAACCGCTGGGCTTTACCGGTTGGAAAAATATGATTTCTATCCTCAGTAAATGTCCAACCAAGCAGGAATATCGAGAGCGTGCCGAAACATTCCTACGACCTATCAATTCTGTGCTGCAAGTTGCGGATGAGGTCAAGGCCTATGAAGTGGCGTCGGAAAAGAAAGTGCCTCTTCTGCGATTGAAGGGACACAAACAACATCGAAACCTAGTGATGAAACAATACTACTCACTAGCGAATCATATTTTCAAAACAGCATGGGGCGATAAATAATGACCGCTAGAACTGGAGGCAACCAAGAAGCAGGCTTACAAGCCGAATCTGCGCTTATTTCAAGTAAACGTTCACAGCAATCACTAAAAACAGTGAAAGACCTACTGTCAAACTTGGAGCTAAAGCGTGACGAAGTAATTCAGGCTTTGGGCATAAGTGCACAAGGCCAGCCAACTAAAGAATACCGACTACTGGGTGGTAGAAAGCTAAGCGCCTATCGTGTAGTTGTACCTTACTCAGATTTCAAAAACTATACAGATGATGATCCTAAAGACTCCAAGGTCACCATTCATCCTCTGAATAAACGAAATCAGAAAGGATTAACTAGAACAGCCCTTGCTGACATCATTGAGACCGCTTCCAAGGTGGGTATTCAAGAGGAAGGCTTAGCGATAGAGTTAAATGGCCGTTATCAGCTCATTGATTCTAGTCGCCGCTTTGGGGCTGCGCGCTTTACCGAAGAAGACCTACCATTATGGGTGTTCCCTGAAGGCACGGAATTATCAGATAGTGAAGTGCGGATGTTAGCGCACATCACCACACTGAAGCGTAATCTTTCCTACCGAGAAGAGGGCAATCACATTCGTGAGTATGCCATTAGCCTTGGAGATGATATTTCCTCATCTTCCTTTGACGATGCTGTGCAGGCCGTCTTCTACCGAAAAGTAGAAAGCGGCGAACTTGAACATCATGAAAATGAACATAATCATGATGCTAAAGATAGTGCGATGATGCGGAACCATGTGACTTTCAACGAAGCTTTCTTTGAAGCGATCAGAATGGAATTCCGACTACTGGTCAGCGATAGAACTCTCCAACGCTACTTGGATGCAGCAATGGTCACAGAGTCGCTAATATCATTGTTTCCTGATTATGAATCCATCAACAACAAATTGTATGCACCATTGAAGCAGTGCTGTAAAAGTATTGCTGCCAAGCTTGGTAAGCCTTTTGTTCCTAACCGCCACAACGAACTTCAGTACTTCACTGAAATCGAGCCATTAGTGAACCAATGGGTTGCTGAATTCAAAGATGCTTTGACTTTTGACTCAAATGCACCTCTTGCGGAGCAACACAAACAGATTCATCAGTCGATCAAAGCGTTGCTCATTGAGCATGAGATAACCAAACAGCCAGAGCCTGCTTGGTCAGAGCCTGTGGAACTATCTCGTTCCGATAAGTTCAAATACTCCACTATACGTAGCCACAAAAATGGTCGTACTCATGAGATAAAACTCTCACGACCATCAGTCAAGCAGCTAGATCTCCACAAACTCTTGGCTAGTAACTACGAGCTACTCACCCCCGAGCAGCAAGAAGTGATTGAATCTGTTCTGCGTGCTCATGAAGCAAGCGAGGACAACAACTAAACCAACCGCTCGGCACGAAACTGTCCGCGACCAACTGACCAGTCTTCTGCCGAGCTCTACTAGAGGTATCTTACTATGACAACTGCACAATTGATTATTAAAGCCTTTTCTACCGGAGAGTCGACGCGCATTCATGCGCTTAGTTGGCGTGAGTTCAGTAGCGTACTAGTCGAGATCAGGAGTTATTTGGAACAACCACCCAATCCAGCATCTTCTATTTAGGGAGCTTCTGAGTCGAATAACTACGCACAGGTAAGGATTTTAACGAAAAGTGTAGGGGAATATGCCTGTCCATCCGCGACCAAACATTTGGGCAGGCATATGCTGAATCTAGAGGTATCTTGTTTCAGCTAAGGCAGTATACCTCGGAGACGTGAGTCGTCAATACTCATCGGTCAGTTGACTTGCCTCGGAGCTCTAGTGTGATGAATTGCTCTACTTCTATTTTCAATAGCATCTGCTCACTAATATCCTCAGTCGCCAACAACATATTGCGACGCGCATTGTCCAACGAGCATGTTGTCGAACTCTTTATTGATACGTTCGCTTCTAAACTAGCTAAAAATATCTTTAACTTCTCGGGCACGGATTGCTCAATTGTCCTTATCTGCACTTCACCTATAAAACCATCAGCAGTGGCGCGAAGTAGGGCAGTGCGGACCAAAGACATGACGTGCGGACACTGCTCTGCTTGTAAGTCTAATATCGCCATTTCCTTCTCCTATCGATTGCAGTACTCAGATGGAATAACGCGAAGTTCGATACACAAAAGGCGCGCTAACCGGCGCTCGCTTCCTTTAACAATTTTTGTTTTCCCATCGACACGTTGGTAGATTTGATGATTCAACCACAAAGGGTGCTCTCGATCAGAGAAGGGTATTTCGCGCAACTTTTCTAATGGCTTGCAATCAAACTCATCTTTGCCGCTTAATTTCGCGTCCACATGCAAGCTATTTCCAAGCATTCCCAAGGCTTTTAAGCCAATGACACAACACGCCAAGTTGCCATCAACGGTGCTTCTCCACACTTCCTTGGTCGCCGTCAATAAGGATTTGTAAGGCAAGTGCCCATATAAGGCTTCGATAAATCGGGCAATTTCCAGCAGGTAGTAGTCATATTTGTCGCTATCCTCGAATAACTTTTTGACACGCGCGGGGCTATCTCCGACAAATGCACACACAAAGTCACTCAATGTAGCCATATTCATGAATTGCCCATGACCTAATCGGCCCTCTACGGCTACAGCCTTAGATAACGGTGTCCCCATTCTGTCGACAATTGACATCAATTCAGTGGTGAACACGTAAAGAGGGCACTCATTGTCGAAATAGATCGATTGTGATTTTGATGGTTTCTTCATATGCAGATGAAAGTCAGCGAAAATTTGTCTAACGTAACTCGCAGATTCGTAAACGCTTTCCGTTTGCACTTGTACAATCTTCAAATCTAGATGGTGACTGACTAACTGCTCTTTTAGTCTAAGTGCTTCCTCAATACCTACACGGCGACCTTGTCCATCTACCAAAAATCTATCAGCGAAAGACGGTATCTCTATGATCGATAGATAGCTTCCGTTCTCTTCTGCATCCGAGTCCGGCCCGTTAACGGGCGTGATTACCGCTTCACTACCTACCACCAATACCGCCTCTGGAAAGACCGTGTTATCTCGCCCACTAAGATAGTCGGTAACACCCTTTGCTCTACTTTGCTGGACTATCCGCTGCATACGGTCTTTCTCATCAAGCTCAGTATCCTCAACAGATGTGATAGCGCAATACTGCCCATAGCTGACTTTGCATAAGTGCGTTGTGCCAATTCCCTCTTTGCCGGAAATGCATAGTAGCTTTACTGATTGTTCTGCGGTGTTCTTCTTCTTCTCAATCGTGCATGTTTCGCCAGTCATAGTTCACTCTCTACGTTAACGATGTCAATTTGTTAATAACACAATACACGAGGTTAATTTGTTAATCAACAAAAAATGCAATACACAACATATAGTGACAGATTAAGGCTTAAACACTGCAAAATAACGATCAATAAACTAATTGACACCACGATAAACGATGTTAATATGTTAACCAAACTCAAGCCATATATGTGAGAGCGCATGAACTACTTTGACCTGACATCACTAAATCATGACGTAGCCAAACAAAGCTATACTCGCTTTGAAGATCTAGTCGCTAAATTGATGAAGTTACTTGAGATGGGCGTGGTCTATCAGCTTGGTTTTTCTGCCGGTAAAGACAGTAGCACTGTGTTGAATGCCACTATAGAAGCTATGCGCCGGTGTATTGAATCCGGAATTATAGAGGCCGACCACCCTCTAGTGGTTATTACGGTGGATACTTTGCTAGAACCATACAATATTCAGACTTACGTTCCTTTCGCTCACAACCAAGTGCGAGAAACATGTGAGCAGTATGGAATCAATCTTACGATGAGTATCGTATCGCCGCCTCTCCACCAGCAATTGATGGTTCTTTACGCTGGTACTCAGAAACTTTTCGCTACAGCTGCGTCGGGTCGCAGTGCCGATTGCAGTACCGTCTGGAAATTGGACTTGGCGAAGCGATCATTATCAAAAGCGGTAAAGTCGCTCGCTCCGAAGTACCAACAAGCGAAGTGGGTTAACCTTAGCGGAGTGCGTCTCGATGAATCTCAACGAAGAAAGGCCAATATTAACAAGCGAGGCCAATCTTACACATCTGCTGACGCATTGTTGGACGAGCTAAATCAAGAAGGAGAGGGATATGGTTTCCACCGCTTTGCGCCAATAGCCGATTGGACAACTCGTGACGTAATAGACTGTTTGAGTCATGCTGGGGGCAATCCTATCAAGCGCATGCCTATCGGAATGTCTATTCCTTGTTATGGAAACAACTTCGGCCTTCTGTTGGCTATTTATGGGGAAGGGTCTAACGATGTTTGTCAAGTTACTGATGGTGGCTCGTGTGGTGGAGTCGCTCGCTATGGCTGCCAAACGTGTGGTCTTGTTAGCGAGGATGTTTCAGGCCAAGAAATGCTACAGTATCCGCGCTGGTCTAGATTCGGGGATGACGTTGTCCGTTTTCGTGATTACCTCGTTCGCAGTTCGACTATGATCGAACATAGAGCGTTTCACCCTCGCGCTACGTGCAGCGTTACTTCCAATGTCTACCTTCAACCCAATGTACTCAAAGCGAAAACGCTCGAGTACATTATCTATCAAGCCTCTCAGATCACCGAGAAGCAACAGCACATTCACAGAAAATTTTGTGAACAACTAGCCCATGGTAATATCTACGAAGATGAGGGCGTCGTGGATATCATGGAAGATCGCTCTCTCCGAAGTGATGTCAAAGATGAATACGTGGAGGCCTACATAGCTCGAATGAGTGCCAAGCCTATGCTGGAACTCTTTACAGAGAAACACGCCGTCATGCTATCTGCTTTGTGGTCGCTTCATGGGCTCAACTCTGCACCTTACCGTCCAATGAAGATCCTTGACAATGTGAGAAAAGGGCACCGCAAACCAATGCCGATGCTCAATAATGAATTGAACGCAGCTTTAGCCGCCAAGGGACTGCCGAAATGGGATGATACATCGATACTAAATAAAGAGATCCCTGATGCGCTGGTTTATCAACTGTTCTCACCGGCCAGACGATTTGATGCCAGCATTGTGGAGAGTGATGCGCTGTCTCACTGGTTACCGATAGACTTCACCAAGTCCAACATTCATCACCACGCTCCACTTCTTCGCGGACTAAACAACGAACTCATTCATCGTGACAGGTTGCGCCCAGCTAATACGCTGCTATTGAAGGTTCAGCTGTCCACTGATGGCACAAACCATAACCTATGGGCAAGCAGAGTTCCGTCTGGTATTTTTCCGATAACCAAGGGCTCCGCCGCATATCAAGAGCTCCTAACATTAGCGTTAGATAAGATGGACCGTGAATTGGCTAAAGTCGGCGCCACCTACGCCAAATCCGTAGAGCAAGTGCTGTCAGACGTGCTTAAGGCAAACGGAACGTTCAAACTAGAGTTTTACACAGAAGTTCCTTTTGCGCGTACTTTTACAAGTGCCTTCTCTGGTGTAACACATACACCAAAAACCCGAAAACAGGCGGGATTGCGGTTTACGCGTCGAAAGCGCACTAAGGTCGGCAATGGCTTGTTTACCGCAGGGCGCACAAGTTTGCAAGACTACACTCCGTCAGATCAACCGGCACTCGTTGAACAGCATCGTGTCGACGTCGGTTACTGGCTCCCAGATACTAAAGAAACACGAGCGCAGCAATTCTCACTATATGACTATGATATGGACGAAGAGTTTGTTCAGAATCTGGATCTTTCGATGGACTTTCTAGAAAGCAAGTTCGCTAAGTTTATGAAGACGCATTGGGAATCTGCCATTTCCGCTCATGACAACTATGTCAGAGATGGTTTTTCCAAGCGTACTGGCGCTAGAAAGTACGGAGGCACTGGAGCCTTTCACTCGCTGATGAAAGTGTCTGGGTTGCAAATGTCTCCACGTTTTCAAGCTTACGTTAACCGTTCTCTTGTACGCACTGAAATATTCCATGCTTCCAGTATCTTCACTCTATCGGACATGCCGCATTCTGACATTGCTCAGATTAATGGCGTCATTTCAATGGATGAGCATCGATCCCAGAAAGCCAATCAACTTCTTGCTGTACGCCGCGCTCGTAATATAAAGCGAGCTGAACTCAGAGATATGCTCTCTGGCAAGCGTGCTAATACACTTGTTCGTACAGTTAGCCAGCGTGTAATAGAATTTCTCACACATTTCGAGAAACAAGCCTTATCGATGGCGATTCATGCTTCACATCAAGCATTTACAGGCAGGCCAGACTTGTCTTTGAATGGGAACATCAATGAAATTTGGATGCAACAGTTCAGCCCTTGCGCCACTGGTTTTGATAGTCTGGTCAAAATGCTGAGCTCAAAAGAAGAACTTACTGCACTACGCCACAATCTTGAGAGCATGCAGACTGTATTCGAAGTCTATAGAAACAAGACAGCACTCGTTTCCCGCTCGTTGTCACAACGGTGTAATCAAATAGTCGATTGCTTGCTTGATATCCACCAAAAAGCAGGGGAGTGCGATCTTGATGACGATGGTATGGGGAACTTCGAGTTCAAAGATCCATCAATGGCCTCTCAGTTGGTTGATGCCTATGTCGCTGCTGGAGCTACGCGTAATCGTTTCCTAACAGAGATGGCGTTTAGCAACACGTTGGCTGTAGCTAAAGGGCTGAGGAAAGAAAGCAAAGAGATAGCTAATGCACGGTTCACTGGAGCAGCTACTGCTCTCCAGTCATCGATAGCTGCAACAGTGGCTACCTTCAACGCGATAGATTTTGACTCAATGATACGAAAAGTCGTTACCTTAGAGTGTCGTACCAGTACTATTGGTCCGCTATCTGATGAGAAAAGAGCACGACTAGCTGCCCTAAGAGCAGCAAACTGATACTCCAAGTAGGCAAAGTATGACCGAAACACAGTTTGACCAATTACAGAGATTAACTCGAAAACCTCGTAATACTGAAGTGGCTCGAGTAGTGAAGGACCTATTCTTGAATCATAAGCTCTCTGAGCATGAGCGGGTGATCGATGCTTTAGACCAACCCTTCGAGTTTAGACGCTATGTGCGGGAGGCGCGAAACACGATCTATAACTCGCTTCGACACATCGAAGCTATCACTGAGTTTGAGCGTCACGGAGA
Source organism: Vibrio sp. R11-SG3-ISO3-SZ (assembly GCF_059834345.1). Classification (NCBI taxonomy): domain Bacteria; kingdom Pseudomonadati; phylum Pseudomonadota; class Gammaproteobacteria; order Vibrionales; family Vibrionaceae; genus Vibrio; species Vibrio sp. R11-SG3-ISO3-SZ. Next base: position 1,193 of record NZ_JCBDGX010000065.1, on the reverse strand, counting down.
ACCTAGCCCCCAACTACATTTCAATCTCGTTCTTGCTCTCTACCAGTATGAGCCAAGCGACGTAACCAAGAAGCAGTTAGAACTGCGTGTCGTTGGCCAAGTACCGGCAAAGACCGTCGCGGAGATAACCGATTCTTCTGTCCCGCAAGTTAGTAGGGTAGTGAGTCAATATCGAAAGAAGGTAGCCACAATCAACGAGGTAAAAGAGCACTTCTCCGAGCCAAACCTATAACTCTATCAACGGCTAGGTTATGACGCCGAAGCCCAATCTAATAAGGAATTGAAAATGAACTATTTAATGGCAGATAGCATCACCGGAATTTGGGAAGTCGAAACACTGGAGGGCGAAGAATGTGAGTTAATGACTCAAGAAGAATTTGCCACAGAACTTGATGCACTGCCCGAAGGCCGTGTCATTGCATGCCAAGCTGACGCAGAATACTGCGCTCGCTTTGAGAGAGACTACTTTGTGCAGTTTTTGCAGTAGTCGTTAATTGGTCATTGCTAACAGTGGTGGCATCCAAAAACGAACAAACCCTCGTATAAGTCGAGGGTTTAGAAAGTTACCCGAAAGGTAACGGTGAAGCCGGCATCAGCGGTTCGGGTTACATCTACATGAAACCTTAGCCTCACAGCAACTACTACGGCTACAACTAGGCCAACATGTAGATCTGCCACCCTAAGCGCCGCCAGCAAATCTAGCGCGTGAGTAAACATGATCGTTCTCCGTTCTATTGGTTCACACCATCCCCCAATCGAACGGAGCGAGGTGTTTAGTTAAGGATCTTTCAAATGGGGCGTTGGCACCCAAATTTCACTTTGTTTCATGATTTCTATTCCCTCTAATCAATAGTTAGCTTTCAATTCTTGGCGATACAATTTAATTGCATCACGATTGGTGGAAGCATTCACACGCCACACATGCTTGCAATACCCGTAGGGTGCGTCATCATCATGAACAACACTTGCAAGCTTTGTTGCTTCGGTTGCAGTGAGGTTTCCATCGTCATCCGACCATACATCGCGCTCAACTTTTGTCATTAGATTTCCCATTAGTCTTCGTCTGCGTAGATTTCTTGCGCAGAGCCGTCCATATCTTCAACAACCCAAACTGCGTCTTCGACACCGTGAGCCTGAGTGGAGTGCATTACCGGAAGGTTTTCAGCTTTCTTGATGGCTTCTTCTAAAGTGTC
>NZ_JCBDGX010000064.1:0-13145 GCF_059834345.1 Vibrio sp. R11-SG3-ISO3-SZ | reverse complement strand
TCTGGTCCCAAACCAGATGCGCTACCAAGCTGCGCTATTCACCGAGAATGGGGTGGCTAACGAGACTTGAACTCGCGACAACCGGAATCACAATCCGGGGCTCTACCAACTGAGCTATAGCCACCACAATATTTTTTACCGATACATCCTCCGAGGCAAATGGCGCGCCCGAAAGGATTCGAACCTTCGACCTTTGGCTCCGGAGGCCAACGCTCTATCCAGCTGAGCTACGGGCGCATGCCCTATCGGCGGAGTGGAATAATACGTATATCACACTAGGGCGTCTAGTACTTTTTCAAGTTTTTTTCTCGTTTGACGCCTTTTTGGGCAATTAAAGTGTGATAAACCCCTATTTCCCATTAGATAACCTTGTGGAAGCGGTTATCTTGTTGTTTATTGCAACAAGTTATCAGGATATAATCACCCATTATTTACATTGATTTAACAGCATTATCTGCATTTTACACGCCCTTTGATGCTGCTTAGCTCAATGCCACATTAATAGAATAGGTAAGCACGCACTTACCTTCAGGAATGTAAAGTGAGTTTAATGGATATGTCTCGAAAATTATTAACGGCTCTTATCGCCGCTGTCACCTTTTCCAGCGCATCGATCGCAGCAAGCGTAAGCCAAGAAGAATACGATGCCATTGCTGAGCGCATTAAACCTGTTGGTGATGTTTATCTAGCCGGTGCCGAGCCTGTCGTGGCAGAGCCGAGTGGCCCTCGTGATGGTGCCACTGTGTATGGCACCTTCTGTATTGCCTGTCACGCATCAGGCGTGAGCGGCGCACCGAAAACAGGCAACGCAGATGATTGGGCGCCACGTATCGCTCAAGGTAAAGATGTTCTCGCGAATCATGCCATCAACGGCTTCAATGCTATGCCTGCACGTGGTTCATGTATGGATTGTTCAGATGATGAAATCATCGCGGCGATCGAGCATATGATTGAAGGTCTATAACCCGCCCTTTTATTTTCAAACCTCATTTTTGTAGCGCAATCTCTACAAGCAGAAATGAAAAAGCGGCTGACTTTAGGGTGAGCCGCTTTTTTGTTTATCTTTTTATCGATGAGTTATTTTTTAAACATCGCTCTTAAGTTGGCAATGTGGGCTTGGCCTTTCGCCATTCGCTCTTCTGCGCTTTGCGGCTTTTTGTTGACCTCCCACTCGACATCATCAAACGGCAGTTCATCCAAAAAACGGCTCTGGGTCGGTTTGATCAGCTCGCCAAACTGACGTCTTTCTTTACACATGGTGAAGGTGAGCTCTCGCTGCGCGCGCGTAATTCCCACATACATTAAACGGCGCTCCTCTTCGACATTGTCTTCATCGATGCTGGTTTGGTGCGGCAAGATGCCCTCTTCGGCGCCAATCAAATAGACGTAAGGAAACTCCAAGCCTTTTGATGCGTGTAACGTCATCAGTTGCACCGCATCACTGTCGTCATCTTCTTCGCCACGCTCCATCATGTCACGCAGCGTCAAACGCTGAACCACCTCTTTGAGATTCTTCTCTTCTTTGTCGTAGTTGTCGCCTTCAAGATCCGCCACAATCCAAGAGTAGAGATCGGAGACGTTCTTCATTCTCATCTCTGCGGCCTTCGGGCTCGAGGAGGTTTCGTACAGCCAATCTTCGTAGTTGATGTCACGCACTAGTGAGCGCACTGCACTGACGGTGTCGCCCCGCTCTGCTTGATCGGCAATCTTCACTAACCAGGTGGTGAAGCGACGTAAGTTTTCTAACCCTCTGCCCGTTAGGTGCTGCTCCAGCCCCATTTCAAAACTGGCCTCAAACAGACTCTTGCCACGCATATTGGCATAACTGCCCAGTTTCTCGAGCGTCACCGGACCAATCTCACGTCGCGGCGTATTGACGATGCGCAGAAAAGCGTTGTCGTCATCTGGGTTCACCAAAATTTTTAAATACGCCATGATGTCTTTGATTTCTGCGCGAGCAAAAAAGGAGGTGCCTCCTGAGAGTTTGTAGGGCACTCGGTTTTGCATCAGAGACTTTTCTATCAAGCGCGATTGATGGTTACCGCGATACAAAATCGCATAGTCACGATAGTCCGTGCGGTTGAGAAACTTATGGGCGATCAACTCCCCAGTCACGCGCTGCGCTTCATTGTCTTCATCTTTCGCCATCAACACCTTGAGTTTTTCGCCATCAGGAATTTGCGAAAACAAGGTCTTTTCATACACGTGTGGGTTGTTGGCGATTAAGATGTTCGCCGCGCGCAAGATGCGGCTGGTCGAGCGATAGTTTTGCTCCAGCTTAATCAGGCGCAGGTTCGGGTAATCTTCACCAAGCAAGACCAAGTTTTGCGGTTTCGCCCCTCGCCAAGAGTAGATCGACTGGTCGTCATCACCCACCACAGTCAGGCGACCACGTTCGCCGACGATCAATTTGACCAACTCATATTGACTGGTGTTGGTGTCTTGGTACTCATCCACCAGCAGATAACGAATCCGATTTTGCCAACGCTGGCGCACCTCTTCATTAGTGCGTAGAAGAAGCACAGGCAGCAAAATCAAATCATCAAAATCGAGCGCGTTGTACGCCTTCATCTGCTTTTGGTACATCTCAAAACAGAACGCAAACAGCTGTTGCTGCTCACCTTGTGCCTGTGCCTTGGCCTGATCGGGCGTCAGCATGTCGTTCTTCCAGTTAGAGATCGCGCTGAGCAACTGGCGCAGCAGATCTTTATCCCCATCAAGCTGCTTTTCTGTGAGCTCTTTTAGCAGCGCCATTTGGTCTTGATCATCAAACAGCGAAAAGCCGGCCTTGAGCCCTAGCGCTTTGTACTCACGCTTGATGATGTTGAGACCTAGGGTGTGAAAGGTCGACACCATCAAACCTTTGGACTCATGCTTACCCAACGTCTGACCGACGCGCTCTTTCATCTCGCGGGCCGCTTTATTGGTAAAGGTCACCGCTGCAATATTGCGCGCCTTGTACTGACATTGCTGAACCAAATACGCGATTTTATTGGTGATCACACGCGTTTTACCTGACCCGGCACCCGCGAGTACTAGGCAAGGTCCGGAGACATATTTAACGGCTTCGTCTTGTCTTGGGTTCAGCTTCATTGTCGGCTCAATCTGCATTGCTCAAAGGGAGTGGAATGGCGCTTATGATAATCGCCACCTCATCATATTGCCATGTTTTCGAGATCACCGATAAGCTCACCTTCAGCCAACCAATAGGTTGAGTAAAAAATATTTATCAAATAAGTGTCATACTTTGTTGCAAAGATGGCTGGGATTCGATCTATAATGAATGAACGTTCATTCATTAACTAAAGCCATCATGCCGGAATCGTTAAATCCAGATAAACGAGAACAAATTCTCGCTGCCGCAGAAATTCTTGTGGCTGAGTCGGGATTTCAAGGCTTGTCGATGCAAAAACTGGCCAAGCAGGCTGGGGTTGCTGCCGGCACCATCTACCGATATTTCGAAGACAAGGAACACTTACTTCGAGAGCTTCGTCTGTCGGTAGCGCAACGGGTGGCGAACGCCATTCAAGCGGGTGTGGACGATGACATGCCACTGAAACGTCGCTACCGCACTATGTGGCTCAATATATGGAATATGGCTGGTTCCAATCTGAAAACCATCAGCAACCGTATTCAATATGAATCTTTACCTTGTGACAGCGGCCAATCGACTCGTGAGTTGGAGCGCCAGATGTTCGATAAAGTCGACCTTCTTTTTGATCAAGGGAAAGCAGAAGGACTGTTTAAACCTCTCGCCAACGAGGTACTCGCCGGACTCAGTCTTGAGGCTAGTGTTGCACTTGCACGCAAACACGCTTTAGGACTTTACCCACTGGATCAAGAGGCACTTGAAGCCGCGATTGAAGCCAGCTGGGACGCCATTATCAAACATTAACTTGGAGTTCTTATCGGAATGAAAAAGTGGACTTTCTTTATGTTACTTATCGCCGTGCTGCTGTTTGGCAGTGTGATAGGTTTCAATCTCTTTAAGCAGCAGAAGATTGCTGAATACATGGCGAATCGCCCAGAACCAGAGTTTCCCGTAACGGTAACCGAAGTCGCCTCTATCGATTGGGTTCCTGTGATTGAAGCGATCGGTTTTATCGAACCAAACCAAGGTGTGACGGTTGCCAACGAAACCAGCGGTGTGATTGACCAAATTGCATTTGAGTCAGGCACTCAAGTGGAAGAAGGCCAACCTTTAGTTCTGCTCGACTCCGATGTAGAAAAAGCCAACTTAAAGAGCGCCAAAGCGAAACTGCCTGCGGCCGAAGCCAAGTATAAGCGCTACCAAGGCTTGTACCAAAAAGGCTCAATTTCAAAAGAAGCGTACGACGAAGCCGAAGCCAATTACTTCTCCCTTTTGGCGGATATCGAAAGTTTGAATGCCTCGATTGACCGTCGTGAAATCAAAGCGCCATTCGCTGGCGTGGTCGGGATTCGTAACGTTTACCTTGGTCAATACCTGCAAGCGGGTACGGACATTGTGCGTTTAGAAGACACCAGCGTGATGCGCCTTCGTTTCACCGTGCCGCAAACGGACATCTCTCGCATCAATATGGGCCAAGAGGTCGACATTTTTGTGGATGCCTACCCTGCGATTGCGTTCAAAGGCTCAATTACCGCCATTGAACCCGCCGTCAATATCCAAAGTGGTTTGATTCAAGTCCAGGCTGACATTCCTAACAGTGATGGCAAACTGCGCAGCGGTATGTTCGCGCGTGCCAACATCATCCTGCCTAAGCTGGAAAACCAAGTGGCGCTGCCACAAACCGCCATCACGTTTACCCTCTACGGTGACAATGTTTACCTTGTCTCTGAAGAGAACGGTGAGAAACGCGTTAAGCAGCAAGTGATTAAAGTGGGTGAACGCACCCAAGACATCGCTCACATCCTCGATGGGGTGCAACCGGGCGATGTGGTAGTGACATCAGGTCAAGTGCGTCTCAGCAACGGTGCCAAAGTCCGCGTCGTAGAAAGCGATGCGACCACACCACCTGAACAAACCCCTATGCTGTAATGTGGAGGATTCATGCGCTTTACTGATGTTTTCATAAAACGTCCAGTTTTAGCGGTATCGATCAGCTTTTTGATTGCCCTGCTTGGTCTGCAAGCGGTGTTCAAAATGCAAGTTCGTGAATACCCTGAAATGACGAATACGGTGGTGACGGTCACCACCAGCTACTACGGTGCCAGTGCCGATTTGATCCAAGGCTTTATTACTCAGCCTCTGGAACAAGCGGTCGCTCAGGCCGATAACATCGACTATATGACCTCACAATCGGTGCTGGGTCAGTCGACGATTACGGTCAACATGAAGCTCAATACCGATCCTAACGCGGCGCTATCGGACGTGTTGGCGAAAACCAACTCGGTTCGCTCTCAGCTCCCCGGCGAGGCGGAAGATCCCACGGTGACCATGTCGACGGGCTCCACCACTGCGGTGCTGTATATTGGCTTTACCAGTGATGAGCTCTCATCGAGCCAAATTACCGACTACCTAGAGCGTGTGGTCAACCCACAGCTCTTTACCGTCAATGGCGTATCGAAAATCGACTTGTACGGTGGGATGAAATACGCCCTACGCGTCTGGTTGGATCCAGCGAAAATGGCCGCGCTTGGCCTGACCGCTACCGATGTGATGAGCGTGCTCAATGCCAACAACTATCAGTCTGCCACCGGTCAAGCGATTGGTGAATTCGTGCTGTACAACGGCAGTGCCGATACGCAGGTGTCGAATGTCGCGGAACTAGAGAATCTTGTCGTTAGCTCGGATGAAGGGGATGTGACCCGTTTAAGTGACATCGCGAAAGTGACGCTTGAAAAGAGTCATGACACCTATCGCGCCAGTGCCAACGGGCAAGAAGCCGTGGTGGCCGCGATCAACGCCGCGCCAAGTGCGAACCCGATCAACATTGCCGCCGACGTGCTAGAGCTGTTGCCTCAACTTGAGCGTAACTTGCCAAGCACCATCAAGATGAACGTGATGTACGACTCCACCATCGCGATCAATGAGTCCATCAGCGAAGTCATCAAGACTATCGTTGAAGCGGCGCTGATTGTATTGGTCGTTATCACCCTTTTCTTAGGCTCTTTCCGCGCGGTTCTTATCCCGATTGTCACCATCCCGCTGTCACTGATTGGTGTTGCGATGGTGATGCAGGCGATGGGCTTCTCGTGGAACTTGATGACGCTACTCGCGATGGTATTGGCCATCGGTTTGGTGGTGGATGATGCGATTGTCGTACTAGAAAACGTTGACCGCCATATCAAGCTTGGCGAATCGCCGTTTCGCGCGGCCATCATTGGTACCCGAGAAATTGCTGTGCCTGTCATTGCAATGACGCTGACCCTCGGCGCGGTATACGCTCCGATCGCCTTGATGGGTGGCATCACGGGTTCGCTGTTTAAAGAGTTTGCCCTTACCCTTGCCGGTTCGGTGTTTGTTTCGGGTATCGTCGCGCTGACCTTGTCGCCAATGATGTGTTCAAAAATGTTTAAGGCTAATGAAGAGCCCAACAAGTTTGAACAAAAAGTGCATCACGTATTGGATCGTATGACCAACCGCTACTCGCGTATGCTTGGTGCGGTCATGCAGCGTCGTCCTGTCGTGATTGCCTTTGCACTGATTGTGTTTGCTAGCTTGCCGATGCTTTTTAAGTTCATCCCAAGTGAGTTGGCTCCGTCGGAAGACAAGGGTGTGATCATGCTGCTAGGCACGGCGTCATCGAATGCCAACCTCGACTACATGCAAAACACCATGAACGATGTCAACACCATCTTATCGGATCAACCGGAAGTGGCGTACGCGCAGGTGTTTACTGGTGTCCCTAACTCCAACCAAGCGTTTGGTATTGCATCAATGGTGCCTTGGAGTGAGCGCGAAGCAAGCCAAGCGGAAGTCACCAACCGAGTCAGTGGACTGGTGTCAAATGTTCCGGGTATGGCGGTCACGGCATTCCAGATGCCTGAGTTGCCAGGTGCGGGTTCAGGTCTGCCGATTCAGTTCGTAATCACCACACCTAATGCATTTGAAAGCTTGTTTACCATCGCGTCTGACATCTTGCTCACGGTGCAATCGAACCCGATGTTCGTCTACTCGAACCTGGATCTGAACTACGATTCAGCGACGATGAAAATCAACATCGACAAAGACAAAGCCGGTGCCTACGGTGTGACCATGCAAGACATCGGTATCACATTGAGCACCATGATGGCCGATGGTTACGTCAACCGTATCGACCTCAATGGCCGCTCGTACGAAGTGATCCCTCAGGTCGAGCGTAAATGGCGTCTCAACCCAGAATCGATGAACAACTACTATGTACGCGCCGCGGATGGCAAAGCCGTACCTCTAGGTAGCCTCATCACCATTGATGTGATTGCTGAGCCTCGCTCGCTGCCACACTTCAACCAGCTTAACTCGGCCACCATCGGCGCCGTTCCGGCTCCGGGTACCGCGATGGGCGATGCAATTGCTTGGTTTGAAGAGACCGCAGTGAATAAATTGCCAAGCGGTTACAACCATGACTACATGGGTGAAGCTCGTCAGTACGTGACAGAAGGCAGCGCGCTATACGCCACCTTTGGTTTGGCGTTGGCGATCATCTTCTTGGTATTGGCGATTCAGTTTGAGTCCGTAAAAGATCCGCTGGTTATCATGGTCTCGGTTCCGCTCGCCATTTGTGGCGCCTTAATTGCCCTTGCCTGGGGCGCGGCATCGATGAACATCTACTCACAAGTCGGTTTGATCACCTTGGTTGGTCTTATCACCAAGCACGGTATCTTGATTTGTGAGGTTGCCAAAGAAGAGCAGCTGCACAATAAACTGAGCAAAACTGAAGCGGTGATGGAAGCGGCGAAAGTGCGTTTACGTCCGATCTTGATGACAACGGCGGCGATGATTGCTGGTTTGATTCCACTGATGTACGCCACTGGCGCTGGCGCGGCGCAGCGCTTTAGTATCGGTATCGTGATTGTCTCTGGTTTGGCGATTGGTACGCTGTTTACTCTGTTCGTACTGCCAGTGATCTACAGCTACCTGGCTGAGCAGCACAAGCCTCTACCGGTGTTTGTTGAAGATGACGAACTCGAGGCGTTAGCGCGTGAAGATGAGCAGCGCGCCGCGCAGCAGTCGTCATAAAACGCACACGCCCTCATTCAATATCAAAAGGTCACTTCGGTGACCTTTTTTATTGTGATTCGACGTTTATCGTTATTCGACTTTTATTGCTATTCCACCAACTATTGCTATTCCAACAGCGCGCGCACGCTTTTTACGCAACACTTGACGACTTTCCCCGTCCGATTACGTAGAATACAGGCAAGAATAATAGGAGTAGTTGCCACATGTTTGACCCAAAGAAACTGGAACAAATTGCCAAACAAATTCATGACTCAATGCCCGCCCCTGTTAAAGAGCTCGGCGCGGACGTTGACCAAAAAGTACGCCAAGTGATTCAAGGCCAACTCAACAAGCTTGATGTGGTTAGCCGTGAAGAGTTTGATGTTCAAACGCAAGTTCTACTGCGCACGCGTCAAAAGCTAACGGAAATGGAACAAAAGCTCGCAGAACTTGAAGCCAAACTGGCCGACAAGTAATCGGCTCAGCGGCCACTCTCGAGTGGAATCGCGTACGAAAGAAAAACAAAAGGCTTGGTCTACTGACCAAGCCTTTTTATTAGATGTCGTGTTTTATTTTGTATTTATCACCCCAGTCTGCCTGGAGTTTATTGACTGCGCCAAACTCGCCTAAGCCGATGACGCAGTGAAAATTGCAGTGATTAGCCGCCAACCGCGATGCGTTTCATGTCTGTCATGTAACCACGCAGCTCTTCACCGATGTACTCAACCGGGTGGTTGCGAATGGTTTCATTCACTGCGATAAGCGTCGCGTTGTCCACTTGGTTCGATGTCTCACCTAGGCCTTTACCAATCACATCGGTGTTCACCGCTGGCATAAACTTCTCGCGCAGTAGCGGCGTCGCTACGTTCGCAAACAAGTAGTTGCCGTATTCTGCCGTATCAGAGATAACAACGTTCATTTCGTACAGACGTTTACGAGCAATGGTGTTCGCAATTAATGGTAGCTCATGCAGCGACTCGTAGTACGCCGATTCGTCGATAATGCCAGAAGCCGTCATCGCTTCGAATGCCAGCTCTACCCCAGCGCGCACCATAGCCACCATCAAAATACCGTTGTCGAAGTACTCTTGTTCAGAGATCTCAACGTCAGTTTCTGGGTAATTTTCGAATGCCGTTTCACCGGTCTCTGCACGCCAGCCTAGTAGGTTAACGTCATCGTTCGCCCAGTCTGCCATCATGGTGCTAGAGAAGTGACCAGAGATGATGTCATCCATGTGCTTGTTGTACAGCGGACGCATCAACTCTTTTAGCTCTTCAGAAAGCTCAAACGCTTTGACCTTAGCCGGGTTAGAGAGGCGATCCATCATGTGTGTGATGCCACCAAACTTGAGTGCTTCCGTGATGGTTTCCCAACCGTATTGCAGCAGTTTACCTGCGTAACCAGGATCGATACCGTCGGCGATCATTTTCTCGTAGCAGACGATAGAACCCGCTTGCAGCATGCCACATAGAATGGTCTGCTCACCCATCAGATCCGATTTTACTTCAGCAACAAATGAAGACTCTAGACAGCCTGCGCGGTGACCGCCTGTACCGGCCGCCCATGCTTTGGCGATGTCCCAACCTTCACCTTTCGGGTCGTTTTCTGGGTGAACCGCAATCAGGGTAGGCACACCAAAGCCACGCTTGTATTCTTCACGGACTTCGGTACCTGGACACTTAGGCGCCACCATGACAACCGTCAGGTCTTCACGGATCTGCATGCCCTCTTCCACCACGTTAAAGCCGTGAGAGTAACCCAGTGCCGCGCCTTGCTTCATCAAAGGCATAACCGTTTCTACAACGTTGGTGTGCTGCTTGTCTGGTGTTAGGTTAATCACTAAGTCTGCTTGAGGGATCAGTGTTTCGTAGCTGCCCACTTCAAAGCCGTTGTCTTTTGCATTTTTGAACGATTGACGCTGCTCGTCGATCGCCGCTTGACGCAATGCGTAAGCCACATCCAGGCCAGAATCACGCATGTTCAAGCCTTGGTTAAGACCTTGAGCACCACAACCCACGATGACCACTTTTTTTCCTTTTAGGTAATCCGCTTCTGATGCGAATTCGCTGCGGTCCATAAAACGACAACGACCCAATTGGTCTAGTTGCTCACGTAAGTTCAAAGTATTGAAATAGTTAGCCATGTGGCGCTCCTTTATAGAATTTTTCCGTATCGGTCGGTGGCTTGGCACCGAATGAGTCCATACTAAAACAGGTATTTAATTGCCTAAAGTGATATATTCACAATTAGTAATTGCAATTAATGCAACAAGGAAATGACGGTTTTATGAATATCAAAAGTCTCCAGCTGTTTATCCATTTGTGCGACAGCCAAAGCTTTGCCAAAACCGCCAGCGCGATGCACATCAGCCCATCAGCGCTCAGTCGACAAATTCAAAAACTGGAAGCGGATACCGGTCAAACGCTGTTCGTGCGAGACAACCGCAGTGTAGAGCTCACCCCTGCGGCAAAAAAACTGCTGCCGGTTGCGCTGTCAATTCAAGGCGAGTGGCAGACGTACCGTGCGCAGCTCAAAGGACAGGACGCGGAGTTGCGCGGCGAGATCCGTCTTTTTTGCTCTGTGACCGCAAGCTACAGCCATCTGCCTGATCTCTTGTCTGAATTTCGTCTCCAACATCCGTTTATTGAATTCAAGCTCTCCACTGGCGATCCTGCACAAGCAATTGACAAGATCATCAATGATGACGTGGACGTGGCGATTTCTGCCTTCCCCGAACAACTGCCAGCGCGAGTCGAGTTTGAAACCATCAGCGAAATTCCCCTATCAGTGATCGCGCCCACCGGCGTGAGTCACTTTGCCCACTCGCTTGGCCAAGACAAACCGGATTGGGCCAACATCCCCTTTATTGTCCCAGAGTCTGGCACGGCAAGAGATCGGGCGAACGCCTGGTTTAAAGCGATGAAGATTAAGCCCAATATCTACGCGCAAGTGTCGGGGCATGAAGCGATCGTCAGTATGGTAGCGTTAGGCTGTGGTGTGGGGATTGCGCCGGATGTGGTGATCAACAACAGCCCAGTCAAAGAGAAGATTCAGCGCTTAAAAGTGGCGTCGATTGAACCGTTTAAACTCGGTGTGTGCTGCAAACGATCGCAGTTGGATAACCCATTGGTTAAGGCATTGTGGGAGGTGGCACAAGCGACTTATATTGCGCCCTAATGACCATACCTACCCTGCTCCAATATAAACAAAAGCGCGACATAACGCCGCGCTTATCTCTCTACTGATAGTCTGTCTTATCAAGGGCGAACTGGGCATCCCCTGACTATCTCTCGTTGCCGTCGAAGCGTTTAAATCACCCGTGAGAATTGCTGCTGACGCGCTTTGGCTCTTAGGTATTTGTCAAAACACATGCAAATGTTGCGGATCAGCAATCGACCACGCAGGGTCACCTGAATCGAGGTGGCGTCTTTCTCCACCAAGCCATCATCGATGAAGGTTTGCAGCAATTGCAAATCTTGCTTGAAGTACTCATCAAACGTGACGTTAAAGCCTTGCTCAATAGCGCGGATATCGAGAGAGAAATTACAGATCAGTTGCTTAATCACTTCACGTCGAAGTAAGTCATCACTATCAAGGACCACACCTTTCCATAAGGCATGGCGCTGGCCACTGACTTGTGCGTAGTACTTTTTCAACTCTTTCTGATTTTGCGCGTAAGCGTCACCAATCATGGAGATGGCTGACACGCCAAAACCAACCAAGTCACAATCACCTTGAGTGGTGTAGCCTTGGAAGTTGCGATGCAGCTCACCGCGGCGCTGCGCCACCGCAAGCTCATCATCTGGCAGCGCAAAGTGATCCATACCAATGAACTGATAGCCAGCGCCGGTCAAAGTGGCGATGGTGTCTTGCAAAATCGCCATCTTCTCTTGGGCTGCAGGCAGATCGTCATCTTTGATTTTACGCTGCGCGGCAAAAAGGCTCGGCATGTGGGCGTAGTTAAAGACGGACAAACGCCCCGGCTGCATCTTCAACACTTGCTCAAGAGTCTTAGCAAACGAGACTTGGGTTTGCTTGGGCAAGCCATAAATCAAGTCTAGGTTGGTGGAACGGAAACCCAATTGCTTGGCACGCTCAACCATGGCGACGATGAACTCTTCATCTTGCTCTCGATTGACGAGCTGTTGCACCTCTTTGTTGAAGTCTTGCACGCCGATACTCAAGCGGTTGAAGCCTTCGCTGCGTAGGTGATCCAGCATGTCGAGCTCAATTTCGCGTGGATCAACCTCAATACTGATTTCCGCGTCAGTGTCGAAATAGAATTCGGCGCGCAAAATCGCCATCAAACGGCTCACTTGCTCCTTGCTTAAGAAGGTTGGCGTTCCGCCACCAAAGTGCAGTTGGGTGACTTTGCGTTCATGGAGTAACGACGCACGAGTGCGGATCTCAAGCTCCAGCACATCCAAGTACTCATCGGCCTTGTGCGAGTGGCGGGTAATGACCTTGTTGCAGCCGCAGTAGTAGCACAGCTTATGACAAAACGGGATGTGGATATAAAGCGAGAGAGGACGCTGAGGGTACTCAGTACACGCCATATCGTAATCCGAGATGGTAAAGGCCTCATGAAACTCCAGCGCGGTGGGGTATGAGGTGTAGCGAGGACCCGAATAGTTGTACTTATCAAGAACCGCTTGGTCCCACACGATTTGCTGACTGGCGACAACTGGCTGCGACATGATGATATTCCGTTTGGGCTATAGGCCATGACTGAGCTTGGCTCTAGCAAAAAAGAGACGTCTTATTATGGCCCGCTATTTTGCCATACAAGTTGGCAACCCGTAGAGCGGCACGAGGAATTTTGAGCAGCAATGCTCAGTTTTGATACCTCGATCACTGCCACTTTGGGGTGATCGAGGTGCGAATTAGCCGATCGTCTGAATATTGATCTGGTTATTCAAAGGTTGAACGTGCTTTTGCAAACGCGTTAACTCAGCCACAATCGCGTCTTCAAGACGGGATTCTGCTTTGTGTCGCTCTAAATTTTGCTTCATACGTTCTT
>NZ_JCBDGX010000063.1:0-46374 GCF_059834345.1 Vibrio sp. R11-SG3-ISO3-SZ | reverse complement strand
CCATTTTGGGTCTGTGTATCATCAGTGCCTTGGTTTACTACGGCGTGGGTTGGACCAAGGATGTCTTTGGTGCTGCGGCGACGCCAATTGTCACTGTCGCCCTACTGGTCGCCTACGTGGCTTTGGTTAAGATCTCCGCCAAGTATGCGCACGAAGGCGCCATCGAGATTGATGCTGAACTGACCGAAGTGCCCGATCCCGGCCCAACGGTGAAATCTGGCCTGCATTACCTGCTACCCATTGTGGTCCTAGTGTGGTGTTTGACGGTGGAGCGCTTCTCTCCGGGGCTGTCCGCGTTTTGGGCGACCGTGTTTATGATTTTTATTTTGATCACCCAACGTCCATTAATGGCGTTGATGGCGAAACAAAGCAATCTGCTTGAGCCAGCAAAAGAAGGCTTCGTCGATTTGGCTGAGAGTCTCGTCTCTGGTGCGCGCAACATGATTGGTATCGGCGTCGCCACGGCGGCAGCGGGTACGGTCGTCGGTGTGGTCACCTTAACCGGTATTGGCCTCGTCATGACAGACTTTGTCGAGTTCATCTCCGGCGGTAACATCATCTTGATGCTACTGTTTACTGCCTTGATCAGTTTGATCTTGGGCATGGGTCTTCCGACGACGGCAAACTACATTGTGGTCTCTACCCTGATGGCTCCCGTTATCGTTACCTTGGGCGCGCAGCACGGCTTGATCATCCCACTCATCGCAGTGCACTTGTTTGTGTTCTACTTCGGCATCTTAGCCGACGATACGCCACCGGTTGGTTTGGCGGCGTTCGCGGCGGCGGCCATTGCCAAATCGGATCCTATACGTACCGGTATCCAAGGCTTTACCTACGATATTCGAACCGCGATATTGCCGTTTATGTTCATCTTCAACACGCAACTGCTGTTGATGGGGATTGATACCTGGTGGCATCTCGCCTTAACCATCATCTCCTCCATTATTGCGATGTTGATATTCTCCGCCGCGACACAAGGTTGGTGGTTCACCAAGAACAAATGGTGGGAAACGGTACTGCTACTGGTGCTGACCTTCTCCTTCTTCCGCCCTGGTTTCTGGTGGGATATGTTGTACCCAGCGAAAGTTCTTTCACCGGGTGTTGAGGTGGCTCAAATTACTGAAACACTAAAAGTGGGAGAATCGCTCGAATTACGAGTCTCAGGGGAAACTCTGGAAGGGGATATCGTTGAGAAGACGGTGCGCTTGCCTTTCGAAGATAACGCGAAATCAGCGGACGATCGCCTTGCCTCTATGGGTCTGATGTTAACCGAAGACGCAGGCAAAATGATTGTTGATATGGTCGAGTTTGGCAGCCCAGCGGAATCGGCGGGCATTGACTTCGATTGGGAGATCCAATGGGTAGTCCAGGATGCCGATCGTCCAATGAAGGAGTGGGTATTTGTCCCTGCTCTGCTTATTTTGATCGCCATGGGTCTCAACCAGAAGAAACGAGCTCGTAAGGAACAGCTTGGCGCCTAATAACACTCATACCAAGCAAAGCCGCGCTCTCTAACGAGCGCGGACTTTAGCGGGTATCAATCAGAGAACTAAACATGTACAAACAAATTCTTGTTCCCGTTGACCTCAATGACAAAGGCTTCTGTGACCGAGCCGTCGAACTGGCCGTCTGGCATGCGAAACACTCGAACGCAGAAATTCACCTGCTGAACGTGCTTCCGGGCATTCACATGTCGATGGTCGCCACTTACTTCCCCAAAGATGCGGCGAAGAAAATGAAGCAAGACGTCGAAACGCAACTCAAGCAGTTCGCGGCGCAGCACATTGATGAAGATGTGGTGTACAAAGCCCATGTGGCAGAAGGTAAACCCTACAGCACCATTTTGGACTACGCCGAAAAACTGGGGGCGGATCTCATCATCATGCCAAGCCACAAGCGTTCAAAAATCGATAAAGTCGTTCTAGGCTCTGTGGCAAGTAAAGTCGTACAGAACTCTCCGATTAACGTTATGGTCGTTAAGCCAAACGCTTAACCGGCGCGCCGCGTTGCGAAACGTCTCCTTTTATCAATAGGGCCCTCAACAGAGCGCCCTTTTTCTTTCCTTTTATTCTTTCTTATTTCCCTGTTCAACTCCCAGCCCTGTATCACCAAGGCTTATTCAATAGTTTTTACCTATTGAATTTATCGAATCGTCCAATTTTCTTTAATGTAAATAGTTATCAATAATATCTCTATCGACACAACAGAGCATTGGACTTCACCATGAAAAAGACACTGACATTCGCAGCCTTGCACTTTACCATTGCGTTTAGCGTCGCCTACCTACTGACCGGTGATATTTTAATTGGCAGTCTAATCGCGATGATTGAACCTATGGTTAACACCGTCGCCTTCTACTTCCATGAAAAGGCTTGGCAGACACACCCAGCGCTTCGTAAATTAGCCAAATCGACTGGGATTAAAACCACTAGCTTCGCCAGCGTGCACTTTAGCGTCGCGTTTACGGTCGCGTATTTGATGACGGGTAGCTGGTTGATTGGCGGCATCATGGCGGCCATTGAGCCAAGTATCAACACGGTGGCCTACTACTTCCACGAAAAAGTGTGGCAGCGCCAAGACGCGAATTGGCAATGCCACCACGGTGCACACGCATAACGAACAAGGGCCGCTCAGCGGCCTTTATTGCTATCGAAACAAATTCGAGTTACGAAGCCCCTACGCCCCGCGCACTGGAAAATGCGTCACGCACAATGACTCACTTAGCCCCAATTCAAAGTGTTGCTTCTGGCCATCGAGCCCCACTTCCAATGCGTATAGGTGCGCTGGATTGGGATCGTTCACATCATAGTAAACAGGCGCTTCGACTTGAAACAGCGCACTGACCGACTGCGCGCGCACATCCAACGGCAAGTGATAGGTCATGCCATTAAATTTCACCGACGCTGAGACGAGCCCCGCGTTGTAGGTGTGATAATGCAGCGAGACCAGCAATTCGCAGCCGCCGCCATGATGCCATATCTGCTCGGTCGCCACGTGTTCTAAACGTACGTGACGAATAAACTGCAAATACGGCGCATGCCAAATGCCCATTCTCGGATCCGATAAACGTTGATTATCGCTCCCTAGCGGACAAACCTCGCCTTCGGCCTCTTCAATCAACGGCTCATCTTCTTCTAAAAACAGTATCTCAAATCGATTTCGTCCCGCTTGCAAATAGGGACGGATCTCTTTTCGAACCTCACTTTGGCTCCCATCGCAATCAAACAGCGCGACACCATTGAGTCTGACTTCAGCATGGTAATCGATGCCCGACATCACCAAATCCACCGCAGGGAAGGCTAGCATGGCCTCATCGACCTCAATATCGTGCATCAAATGCCACTCTTGCTCAGCAATCTGTTCTTCGCTCATGTCGTCTGGCAACACGGCGCTGAGTGGATTCGGGAACATAAGATCGTCTTGAGGAATAGAGAGATCCGTGAGAGGAGAAAGTTGCCATAAGCCGGCAAGAGATAACTGCATGGGTACGCCGCTGATTTATTGAGCCAGATCAATGTCAGTGATTATAAAGCGTAAAAACAACAATGCCAGTCTTGAGACTGGCATTGAAAACAGGCTGAGCGCTGTGAACGTGAGACGACTCTCAATTACTCGTCGTCATCCTCTTCATCATCTGGGTACAAGGCGTCTTCGCCTTCGTAGTAGGTGCCCCATCCATCGTAGATGATGTCGTATTTTTCAGCGAGGTGAACCAACTTCTCCACTTGCGCATCAATGGCTTCTGCGTTTAGTGCTGATTCCATGGTGGCATCGCAGCACAACAGTTTGTTGCCGTCTTCGTCTTCGGTCTCTTCCGCTTCTAATACTTCAAAGCCCATTTTGAATGCTTCCACTACCGCTTTCTCTAGGGTGTCGAAATCTTCAGCAAACAGGTGGTGTTCAATCTCATATAAAGAATCTGGATCACTGCCGTCTTCGAGTAACGCTTGAATGATGTCGCGAGTCTCTTCTTTTTGAATTTCAATTAACTCTTCAACTGATAGATATTCATCTTCATGAGACATAAAGTGTGCTCCAGATAGTAACAACATTGATCAAAAAATAACGCACCGGACTATGACACGGCTGTGCTAATAATACCACCTAGAATCGACTTTGATCCCGTACTTTCTCTGTTTGCTGCGCTTTCACGCCAGATTAACGCACTTATTAACACTTTTTTATCATTTTGCTGTTTTGGTGTTTTGTGTCGAGGGCGACGATCACGTCGGATCATTCAGAATGCGTGTTTATGAGGTGGATCTGAATAGCGCCAGACAAGTAAAACGAACCTAAACCTCATATTTAGTCACCAAAAATGACTAAATCATGCATATCCATTCAATATAATCTGACAAACTTCCCGCCGTACTCTAGCACCGAAAACGCATAGTCAGTCACAATCATGTGAATTTCTCCAAATTCAATCTCCAGACATAAAATCCACAAAATACGAAATTAAAAGGCATATATGCACAATAAAGTCACATACTTAGAATTAATGGTTACAAAGTGCGCTTGCATCTTGATAACATTCTTGCCATAAATACGCTCTGGAATTCTGTGTAAGGAAGCAAAATGAGTAAGTTGTACGTAGGCTCTGAAGTTGGCCAATTGAGACGAGTCCTGTTAAACCGACCAGAGCGAGCACTGACTCACCTCACGCCATCAAACTGCCATGATCTGCTGTTTGACGATGTCTTGGCGGTTGAAGCCGCAGGCGAGGAGCATGACAAATTCGCTCAGACACTTCGCGATCAAGGTGTGGAAGTTTTACTCCTGCACGACTTGCTGGTTGAAACGCTCGCCGTCCCACCAGCCAAAGAGTGGTTACTCAATACACAAATCTCCGACCTACGTTTTGGTCCTATCTTCGCCAGAGATTTGCGCCACTACTTGAACGACATGGACAACGAGCACCTCGCGACCGTATTGCTCGGTGGCTTGGCCTATTCTGAGCTGCCGATTCGTTCGTCTTCTATGATGCCTAGCATGCATCGACCTTTGGATTTCGTCATTGAGCCCCTGCCCAACCACCTCTTTACGCGTGATACCTCATGCTGGGTTTACGGCGGCGTCTCACTCAACCCTATGATGAAGCCAGCCCGTCAGCGTGAAACCAACCACCTGCGTGCCATTTACCGCTGGCATCCAGTGTTTGCGGGGCAGGAGTTCATTAAATACTTCGGTGATGAAGATCTTCATTACGACAACGCCAATATTGAGGGCGGCGATGTGTTGGTGATCGGCAAAGGCGCGGTGCTGATTGGCATGTCTGAGCGCACGACACCACAAGGGGTTGAGAACCTAGCGGCGACCTTGTTTAAACATGGCCAAGCCAAAGAAGTGATCGCCATTGATCTTCCCAAACATCGTTCGTGTATGCACCTCGACACCGTCATGACCCATATGGATGTCGATACCTTCTCTGTCTACCCAGAGATCATGCGCAAAGATCTGGATACGTGGCGTTTAAGTGCCAAAGACGATGGCGAGATGCAGGTCGAGAAAGTACCGAGTTTCGTTCACGCCATTGAACAAGCGTTAGGGCTCGATTATCTGAAAATCATCACCACAGGCGGCGATAGCTATGAAGCCGAACGTGAGCAGTGGAATGATGCCAACAACGTCTTGACGGTGAAACCAGGCGTGGTGATCGGTTACGAGCGCAACGTCTACACCAATGAGAAGTACGACAAGGCCGGCATTGAGGTGTTAACCATTCCCGGCAATGAACTCGGCCGTGGTCGCGGCGGAGCACGCTGCATGAGCTGCCCCATCGAGCGTGACGGCATTTAAATCCGACCCAAACAAAAGTGCCTAGTTTTAGAGGCTCTCTCTCAAAACTAGGCACCCAACCACTCTCTAGGAACTAGGTTCTAGAAACTAGGCACTCGCCCCTATTCCGTCCCACCAACCGTCAACGCATCCAGCTTCAACGTCGGCTGACCAACGCCAACCGGCACACTTTGCCCTGCTTTGCCACATACGCCAACGCCACGGTCGATACTGAGATCATTACCGACCATGGAGACTTGCTGCATCGCCTCAATGCCGGAGCCAATCAGCGTCGCCCCTTTGACTGGGCGCGTGATCTTGCCGTCTTCAATCAAGTACGCTTCCGATGCGGAGAACACAAATTTACCCGAGGTAATGTCCACCTGACCACCGCCGAAGTTTGGTGCGTAAAGGCCTTTTTTCACCGTTGAGATAATTTCTTCAGGCGTGTGTTGACCCGGTAGCATATAAGTATTAGTCATGCGCGGCATAGGTAGGTGAGCATAAGACTCACGGCGACCATTACCGGTCGGCGCTACCCCCATCAAACGCGCGTTGAGCTTATCTTGCATGTAACCTTTCAATACGCCGTTTTCGATTAAGGTGTTGTATTGACCATGCACACCTTCGTCATCCACGTTGAGTGAACCACGCAAATCTTTCAGCGTGCCATCGTCAACAATAGTACAAAGATCCGAGGTGACTTTGTCGCCCACTTTGCCACTAAAGACCGACGACTCTTTGCGGTTGAAATCGCCTTCCAAGCCATGACCGACCGCTTCATGAAGCAGCACTCCTGGCCAACCCGAGCCCAGCACCACCGGCATCATACCCGCAGGTGCGGCATCCGCCTCTAGGTTGACCAACGCCATGCGAATCGCTTCATCTGCGTATTGATACGCCACTTGCACGCCATCGCTGTCACTTAAGAAGAAATCGTAACCAAATCGGCCACCGCCGCCTGCACTGCCTCGTTCACGGCGCTCGCCGCGCTGGGCGAGTACACTGATTGACAGGCGCACCAAAGGACGAACATCACCAGCGTAAGTGCCGTCTGTTGCCGCGACAAGCATCTGCTCATGCACACCGCTCAGGCTCACCGACACTTCTTTGATGAGTGGTTCTTTGGTGCGAATGTAGGCATCGATCTGTTTGAGTAGCGTCGTCTTTTGCTCTTTCTCCCAACTGTCTAACGGATTGACCGCCGCATAGATGTGTTGGTTGTCACTGCGCTTGAAAGCTTGTACCTGAGCATTTTGCCCCTGCTTGGCGATACCGCGCGCTGCGACCGCGCTCTGTTTCAAGCTCTCAAGCTGAATTTGGTCGGAGTAAGCAAAACCGGTTTTCTCGCCCGAGACCGCTCGCACACCCACACCGCAATCGATGTTAAATGAGCCATCTTTGATGATGCTGTCTTCCAGAACCAATGACTCATGCCAACTGGATTGGAAGTAGATATCGGCGTAGTCAATTTGACGAGTCGCGATGCTCGCTAGCGTCTGTGCGACGTCACTTTCGCTCAGCCCAGCTGGTTTCAACAAGGCATCTTCTACAAGGTTAATGGTCATACTTCGCTCTTAACGTTAATGGTTTGACGAGTCGATAGGCATCGCTTATCGAGCCGGAATGAATTGATTGTCGAATCGTGAATGCTGCCCAACGGGCATTGCGCTTCGACAGCTTGCGACCTGTTTTATGTCAATCTCGACGACCAGGTTATCGACCTCACGCGCCAGCGTCGCCACCACTTCGCCCCAAGGGGAGATGACCATAGAATGGCCCCAGGTTTCTCGGCCGCCTTCATGTGTGCCCGTCTGATTGACCGCCAGTACCCAAGATTGGGTTTCAATCGCTCTGGCTCTCAATAGCGCTTCCCAGTGCGCTTGCCCTGTCACGGCAGTAAACGCCGCCGGGACTAAAATCAGCGTCGCGCCGCGTCTGACAAGCTCATTATACAACTGGGGAAAACGCACATCATAACAGATGGATAAGCCAAGGTGGCCAAAGGGCGCGTCGAGTGTGACGATCTCCTCGCCGGGCGTGAAGGTTTCGGATTCCCGGTAACGTCCGTGACCATCGGCAACATCGACATCGAACATATGCAGTTTATCGTAGTGGCCGACAAGGCGTCCGGTGCGGTCGAACACCACAGAGGTCGTGGTCACGCCATTGGCCGTGCGGATCGGCATACTGCCAATGACTAACCACACGCCCCACTGCTGCGCCATGGCGGCAAGGGCCGATTGTAGCGGGCCATCACCTAAAGGTTCAGCGTGGCGGTGATAATCCGCTCGCTGACCAAACACCAGTGCGTTTTCCGGGGTAACCACAAGCTGCGCGCCCGCTTTCGCTACCGCTTCAACCTGCTTGGCGATGTGGGCCAAGTTGTCTTGCGGATTCGGGCCTGAGGTCATCTGAATCAGTGCAACTCGTTCCATGTGTCTTCTCCTTATTTAACCGCGTCGCGTAAGCGCTCTGGCAATTTGAATTCCCCTTTACTGCGAGACAGCTCTTTGACGACCGGTGAATCCATCGGTCCTTTCACTTCATAATTGACCTGAGTGAACACTTCGACCACCGGTGAAATCACCGTGGTGATGGCGAGGACATACAGCGCCGTCTGCGGCGTCACCGCAAACGCAGTTAAGACGGGAATGCCTGACGTAATGTCTGGGGTGAAATTCACCTCGGCATCCACTGTGCGCGTATTGAGGTTAGCTAACCCTTTGATGGTCATTTCACCCGACACCGCATCCATCCGAATATCGTTGGTCAGGAAAACGCCATTTTTAATCTGACCAGAGCCAGTAATGGAGTTGAACGCCATCCCTTTGTCGAACACATCGGTAAAGTCGAGCTGCATTTTGCGGATGATCGAATCCAAACTAAAGAGGCCAAGCAGACGCGCCGCGCCACTGACATCGGAGATCATTCCTTTGCCTAGCTTCACATTGACCTCCCCCTCCATGGTGCTCACTTGTGTGGCCCACGGAGAACCATCCCACTCCACCTCAGAGCGAATATCAAACGGCGCTCGTTGGATGCCTGAGGAGATACCAAATCGCTCCATGACATCACTGTTGTTTTCCCCCGAGACCGCCAGCGTCATTTGAGTGTGGCTTTGATCGCCGTCCAACGCCCACCAGCCACTCACATCGACCTGATTGTCCCCGCTGTGGAACGACAGCTTCTTCCACTCTAACTTGTTGTCACGGCGCTGAAGATCCAAATGCGCACGACCCACTTTGTAGCCTTGCACCCAAAAGTCGTCAATCGCTAGAGTAATATTAGGCAATTGGCGATGCAACGCGCGCTCAAAATCGGTGATGAGCGGCGCCTTCTCTAGCGGTTGGGTGAGCGGCTCGAGCAGAGGTTCCGGCGTTTGACTCAAGGACTCCTCTAACCCCGGCACGTAGATGTGCAAGCGTTCAAAGGCGACAGAGAGATCGTAAGACTCGATATAGTTCGCCTCACCGAGTGCTTCTTGGCTGTCGATGGTCATGTGCCAACCGAGATTCTTGCGCTTGGCGGAGAAGTCGACGTCATTCCATTTGATCCCTGCCAGTTCGAGCTCTTTGACCTTGAGCTCTGCCCGTTGTAGCGCGGGGATCTGTGGCATGCTCATCTGACTGATGACGCCTTCAGAAGTAGACTCGCTTGGCTTAAACGCGACGTCTAACCATTGGTCTAGGCTAAATTTATCAATCCGAATTGACGCATCATGCCCAGTGAACGGCGTGAGCTTGTAGCTACCGCGCCCGACCACGAGATTGGTCGCTTGCAACTGCGGCACATCGTCCGTGATATCAATCTCAGCCTGATATTTGACTTGCGGCAATTGCAATCGGGCACTGATGCTCTGCTGATTGCCAGAGGCTTGCAGCAGGGCTTTGCCCCCCACTTTACTCGCTTTATTGAGTGGATAAGGGTAGTCACTGACAAGGTATTTGAGATCTGCTTCGGTTTCAACTTGATAAGTAAAGCCAACGTCATTAAGCTGAATATCAATGTCACTGCGCCACTGCGCATGGCCAGATAATGGGGTTAACCAACGTTCACCAAGGTACGGCACCAGAGGTTTGACATCCCAGTCGCCAACGATATCAATGCCAACCCCGTAGCCTTTGGCGACATTCTCGCCGTGAAAATCAATCCACACGGGCTGATCCAATAGCTCCGCAGAAAGCCCCGCAGCTTGCACCACGTCATTATCAAATTCTATTCGGCCACTGACCGCTTCGAGCGTCATTGGCGGCGTATTGATCGTAACGTGGCTCTGCTTGAGATCCGCATAACCCCAGGCACGCGCCTCTGCGCCGCCGTGAAATGGGATCATCAACTGGAATTGTGAGTCGACTTCACCATCCACTTGCACGGCGGTAAGCGCCGCGCCGACAGAATCAACCAATGGCGAAGCGGTCATGTAGTCACGAACCGCGTTGCCTTGGGCAACCGCGTGCGCTTCAATCTCAATATGGCCATTGGGTACCAAAGCAGGAATACGCCCTGTGATGCGTTTCGCCTCGACATCCATCAAGGTTGCACTTTCAGAATCGAGATACATCGCATCGTTTTGGAACAGCAAATCCAACTGCAAATCGGTGATGGGTGGCCAGGCGGTGTCGAAACTGAACTTGGCCTCTTTTAACCCCACCCACGCTTGAAACATGCCGTTATTCTGGTGGTAGGGGAAATTGCCCAACTCGCCATACCAAAGCAGCTTGGCCGTATTGACCCGGCCCGCTTGAATCGCGGTCGACAGGTAATCGGTCAGGTTGCGCCCAAGGGCTAACGTCGGTAAATAGCGCCAAGTCTCGCCAGCGTTGTATAGATCCGCTTCACTGTAAAACGAAAGAAAGGGACTTTTTCCGTTGGGAAAGTCGAGACGAAAAGCGCCTAAGACTTGCAAATCTGGCGTCGCCGCGGTGACCTTATCTGCCCACAATGACCAACCTTGCTCATCGCGCTGCCAGACGACATCCGCATGACCTTGTTTGATGTTCAGCGGCGCTTGAAACACCTCACCGTAAGGTAAGACATCGTCAAAAATACTCACTTGCGCGCGCGCTTGATGAAGATCGCCACTCACCGACGCCGTCAAGTAATGCAGCCCCGGCAAAAGTTCCCATTGCGCCATTTTGCCTTCGCTAAGATCGGCCGAGTAGGTCAGGCTCTGCCAATCGCCGTGCGCGGACACACGTAAGTCTTCCACTAAGCCGCCCACAGCCAGCGTCTCGATCATGTCGGTGGTGGCGGCGGAGTCTGGCGCCAACTTAATCAAAGGCGTCAGCGCTTGGATATCCAGCTGCGAGACATTGAGTTGCCAATGCTGCGGTTGCCAAGCAAAGGCGATATCGAGTTCTGGCCAAGGGGTATTGTCGGTTAAAAACTGAAGTGAGTGAGCATTCACTTGCCAGCCGTGCTCTTTGGGCTCAAGCTGCACGATACCAGATTCAAGCAACAACTCGTGCTGCTGCCCTTCTTGCCAGATAAGTTCTGACGACAGCAACTCAACAAAGGCATTCACTGGCTTGCTCTGTTCGAGCGTTAGCCAGCTGTTAAAGCTCACTTGTCCTTTTTCAATCCCGGTTTCGCTTTTTAGGTATTTGGTCAGCCAAGGGGTAATGCGCACATTATCGGCGGAAACATAAAACTCGCCGCTCACATCAACCAGTGAGCCATGATCGATAAAGTCCGCTTTGACCTGCGCAGAGTTGAGGTTGCCGTGAACAAAGCTCACCTCACCATCGGCCAAATGACGGCGACCTTGGTTACGCCACTGCAAATGGCTGATGTCGAGCACGCGCTCGTTACCATCAATCCCGAGAAAGAGAATTTTGGAGTCGGTCAGCGAAAAATTGTCTAGCTGCCTAAGCAGTAGCTGATCGAGCTGAGCGATGACACTGCGCTGCTCACGCCCCGGATTGAGTTCTGGTTTCGATTCTGTCTGCGTCCACTCAATCGAACGCATATCGAGCGCCAACTGATAGACATTAAGATCAGCCACCACAGGCTGCCATTGCAGCAGCGATTGAATCAGGTCGATTTCTATCTCTACCCGATCGGCAACCACGTCAATCCCGCTGTTTTCCGCCACTTTGGCTTTGACGCCTTGCAACGAGAGTGAGGGGTGCGTGTTTCGCCAAAAGCCATGAATGCCTTCAATTTCAAAGTCGAGCGCCGTGCCTTGGTTGACCCATTGCTGGATTTCGATTTGAAAGTGATCGAGCTGCGGCAAGGTGATGCGCAGCGCCGTGACAACAATGGCCAATAGGGCCAAGGTTGACACGACTAACCAAAGAAAGAATCTCGCAACGCGAGTTGCCGTTGTGCTCACAAATTGCCTTTACATCATCACGACATCGAACTGCTCTTGAATGTACAGCGGCTCGGCCTGAATTTTCACTTGCTTGCCAATAAACACTTCGAGCTCTGCCAGCGCATGCGACTCCTCGCCTTGCAGGGTCTCGGCCACCGCAGGTGAGGCATACACCACGAACTTGTCGGCGTCGTATGCACGATTTACTCGAGTGATCTCACGCAAGATCTCGTAGCACACCGTTTCCACGGTTTTGACGCTGCCACGGCCTTCACAGGTTGGGCACGTCGAGCACAGAATGTGTTCAATACTTTCACGCGTGCGTTTACGCGTCATCTCTACTAAGCCTAGCTGGGTAAAGCCATTGATGTTGGTTTTTACGCGATCTTTATTGAGCGCCGCTTCTAGGGAAGTGAGCACGCGTTTTCGGTGTTCATCTTGGCTCATGTCGATGAAGTCAATAATAATGATGCCACCAAGATTGCGCAGACGTAGCTGCCTTGCGATCGCCTGCGTCGCTTCAATATTGGTGTTAAAGATCGTCTCTTCGAGATTGCGACGCCCCACAAACGCGCCAGTGTTTATGTCGACCGTCGTCATCGCTTCGGTCTGATCAATAATCAGATAGCCACCGGATTTGAGTTCAACTTTTCGCTCTAACGATCGTTGGATCTCATTTTCCGTGTCGTACATATCAAAGATCGGCTTATCACCTTCATACAGCTCAAGCTTATCGGTTAGCTCAGGCACGTACTCAGAAGTGAACTCTTTGAGGTTCTCGTATTCAAGGCGCGAATCGACCATGATCTTAGTGATCTCTGTGCCGACAAAGTCACGCAAAATACGCTGCGAGAGACCAAGCTCTCCGTACAACGTAGAGCGCGTCTTATATTTGCTGCGACGCTCCATCACTTTGGACCACAAACGCTTGAGGAACGCGGCGTCTTGCGACAGCTCTTTTTCGTCCGCGCCTTCTGCGGCGGTGCGAATAATAAAGCCGCCGTTCTCATCACAGTAGTGAGCGACCACTTTCTTTAAGCGTTCACGCTCGGACTCCGTCTCAATGCGCTGAGAGACGCCCACATGGCTCGCCCCCGGCATAAAGACAAGGTAACGTGACGGTAAGGTAATATCGGTGGTGAGACGTGCCCCTTTGGTGCCTAGCGGGTCTTTGACCACTTGCACGACAATGTCTTGCCCTTGACGGACAAGCTCAGAGATATCGCGCACCTGAAACTGCTGTTTCTCATTTTCCGCCACACACTCAGTGTGAGGAACGATATCTGACGCGTGAAGAAACGCGGCTTTTTCCAAGCCGATATCGACAAAAGCCGCCTGCATGCCGGGTAGCACACGGCTCACTTTGCCTTTATAGATGTTTCCAACAATCCCTCGTTTTGATTCACGTTCTACGTGGATTTCTTGAAGACTGCCGCCTTCGATCATCGCGACACGAATCTCACTTGGGGTGACATTGATCAGCAACTCTGCACTCATGGGCGCACCTCAAATCTAGTTATAAGAATTCTTTTAAGAGCTGGTCAGTTTCGAATAATGGAAGTCCTACGACAGCGTGATAACTGCCTTCAATACGAGTGACAAAACGTCCGCCAATACCCTGAATACCATAACTGCCCGCTTTATCGCACGGTTCGCCAGTGTGCCAATATTGTTCTATTTCTTGCTCTGACAATGGCTTAAACCATACGTTTGTTGTCACGACAACACTTTCACTTCGCTCGCGGCTCACTAGCGTGACTGCGGTCATCACTTGATGGGCTCGCCCTGACAACATGGATAACATCTGCTTGCAATGGGCAAGGTTTTCTGGCTTTTCCAGCACTTGCCCATCACACACCACAATGGTGTCGCTGCCTAACACGATGGCGTCTTCGCGCAGCGCAAGCCCTGCCAACGCTTTATCTTTAGACAATCGAGTAACGTAGTCCTGCGCTTGTTCCTCTGCCCGTTGGGCTTCTTCTACATCGCTCACCAGTACCTCAAACTCGACCCCGAGCTGGGTCAGCAGCTCTTTTCTGCGTGGTGAGCCTGAGGCTAACACTAACTTGCCTTGAGTTACGTTCATTTAACCTTCCTGCCCTTGCTAACGGACATGCCAATGACGGCGAACTTTGCGCATCAATAGGAACATCCATGGCCATAAGATGCAGTTGATCGCACCGCTCCACAACGACATCGGATTAAACGTGACATCCTGCACTAAGTATTCACCACAGAAGATCAAGACATCCAGTCCCATCGACATCACGCCAACCAAAATCGCCTGCTGCCACAACGCCATATTACGAATGACTAGGAAGTTAAGCGCCACCACATAGATGATGATCGACATCATCATGCCGCGAATACCGAGCGTCGAACCAAGCAATAGATCCCACAATAAGCCCACCACCAACGCCGTACCGACGTTGACGCGATGTGGCAACGCCAACACCCAGTAGCAGGTGACAAGAAGCAACCAAGAAGGACGCAGCAGTTCTAGCACACCCGGCCAAGGAATGGTTTGCAGAGTCAGGGCGATCAAAAAGGAGACGCCAACCACCAACTTACCTTTAAGAAGACTATTGCTCATTGCTGGCCTCCTCACCGTCTGGTGGGGTCACCGCTTGTATTTTTTCCTGCCTTGAGTCGTTTGGCCAAATCAACAGTAGGTATCTGAGGCGTTCAAAATCAACCACAGGCTCTGCTTCAATTTGAGCAAATTCGCGCGACGTATCTCGATCGACACTCGCCACATGAGCAACGGGGTAACCTTCCGGATAAACACCGCCTAAACCGGACGTCACTAAGAGATCCCCTTCTCGAATATCCATACTGATCGGGATGTGATCGAGGTTAATGCCGTCAATCTGCCCATCGCCCGAGGCAATGACACGAATATCATTGCGGATCACTTGCACAGGAATCGCACTTTGGCTATCCACAAGCAGCAACACTCGGCTGTTGTGCGCAGAGACATAAGTCACCTGACCGACAATGCCTTTTTCGTTGGCGACCGGCTGCCCAACATACACCCCATCGATATGCCCTTTATCGATCACCACTTGATGACGATACGGTGAGGTATCCACGGCCATCACTTCCGCGACTGCCTTGCGTTCATCACGAATAAATGAAGAGCCGAGCAACTTACGTAATCTCTGGTTTTCTTCGCGATACTGATCCAAAAGCAGCAGATCATTTTTTAAATTGAGCACTTCACGTTTAAGCATTCGGTTGCTTTCCACGACGTCATGACGTGTGTTGAACCGCTCGTAAACGCCGTCAAACATCACACGAGGAATATCGGCTAAGTACTGAATCGGAGCGACCATACTATTGAGAAGGTAACGAAATTGTGTAAACGCACCTAAACGACTATCAGCCAGCATAAGGCTGGCTGATAAAATGACGGCAAAAAACAAGCGTAATTGAAGTGAAGGTCCTCGGCCAAATATCGGCTTCATTAACTCTGAGTTCCTAATTTAGGCATAACGCCTCGCCATTATTCTTCACTAAATAGATCGCCACCGTGCATGTCGATCATTTCCAACGCCTTACCACCACCGCGTGCAACACAAGTCAATGGATCTTCTGCGATCACCACTGGGATACCGGTTTCTTCGGTAAGCAGGCGATCGAGATCTTTCAGCAGTGCGCCACCGCCAGTCAATACCATGCCGTTTTCAGAGATGTCGGACGCAAGCTCTGGTGGACACTGCTCAAGGGCAACCATCACCGCCGATACGATGCCCGTCAGCGGCTCTTGCAGCGCTTCAAGAATTTCGTTGGAGTTTAGGGTAAAGCTGCGCGGCACACCTTCAGCAAGGTTACGACCACGGACTTCAATTTCAACCACTTCATCGCCCGGGTACGCCGAGCCGATCTCGTGTTTGATCTTTTCCGCCGTCGCTTCACCAATCAAGCTGCCGTAATTACGACGGACGTAGTTGATGATCGCTTCATCAAAACGGTCACCACCGATACGCACTGACGATGAATACACCACACCGTTCAGCGAGATCACCGCGACTTCTGTCGTACCGCCACCGATATCGACCACCATAGAGCCGGTCGGCTCAGAGACACGCAGGCCAGCACCGATTGCCGCTGCCATTGGCTCGTCAATCAAGTACACTTCACGCGCGCCCGCACCCAGTGCTGACTCACGAATCGCACGACGCTCAACTTGGGTTGAACCACAAGGTACACACACTAGTACACGTGGGCTTGGCCTAAGCACGCTGTTGTCGTGGACTTGTTTAATAAAGTGTTGCAGCATTTTTTCGGTCACGTAGAAATCGGCAATCACGCCATCTTTCATAGGACGAATCGCTGAGATGTTTCCCGGAGTACGACCTAACATTTGTTTTGCTGCATGGCCAACCGCAGCCACGCTTTTACCTGCACGGTTACGATCTTGGCGAATCGCCACAACGGAAGGCTCGTCAAGAACAATGCCCTGTCCTTTAACGTAAATAAGAGTGTTGGCAGTACCTAAATCGATAGATAGGTCATTTGAAAATATGCCACGAAGTTTTTTGAACATATTCTTCGCTCGTCCTGAAAGAATTATAAGATAGAAAATTGCACTAAATGTACCAATGCCTTGCCACTACAGCAAGGCATTGACGTCTAAACATGGGTAGAAACCCGCAATTTCTAACAGATTCCTAACCGAGTGCTAGAATTGAGCAAAATTATTGTCCGGTTAATCCTGGTTCCCCGCGGAAGATAACGCGGTCACTGCCTCGGAATATACCAAAGGTCACGACAGTAGAAGGATCTTCTTCGCCATTGGCTTCATCCGCTCTTCTATCATCCGCCCAGCGATAGGTCAGCCAAGGGAGATCATTGTTGCCTGAATCAAGATCCAACCATATCTGCGTCTGCTGACGCACATCGGATTGATTGTCTGCTTCGAGCTTCATTGTCCGACCAGATTGCAGCGTGCCATCCTCTTCTAGCACCACATCGCCAGGGGTCTCTCCATCTTCAACCCACAAGTGGTAGTTGGCACTCGGATCATTCACGCCATACACATGAGTAGAGCTATCTTCATCATTGGTCACAAACTGAGAGCCGTTCCAATACTCAACGCGTAGTGGCGTCACTAGATCATCCGTCATCGTCCCCCCCGTACCAGTGAGAACGGCACGACCGAAGCGAATATCCGGCTGTAGAGTCAGCAAAGTGGCATCGACACTGCCTGGTAGGAAGTCAATCGGGTCAGCATTGGTCACCCCAACCGTTGTAATCGATATCGCTGAGGATAACGCCGACCCGCCACTGTTAAACGGACCATCTTCATACCCCACTGTGGTCTCTGCTTTTTGCCAACACAGCTCTGTGCTACCACAAGCATCTGACGCAGACGAGCTCACCACAAATTCCCCCACACTTTGCCCGCCTACGCCCCAAGACTTGGTCGGTAAAGGCGAGATGAAACGAGTGGTATAGGCGGCATTGCTCTCATACAGAGCAAAGTTCGCTCTTAACGACGCAGCGTAACTGTTGGCAATGTAATTATTGACGAGCTCTTGATCGGCATTGAGCGCTTCAACATAAAATGTGACGCTATCCAGCGGCTGGTTCATGTAAACAAACGACTGCCCACTGGGGTAGCGCCAGTCGGTCAAAGGACTCTCTGCCACTTTGAAATATTTCGGATAGAAACGCCCTACATGGCGATATCCTGTATCAATGTTCATCGTTAAGTAAGGCTCTTGAGTGTTGGCTTTTATCGTCAAACTGCCCACATCATCCCAGTAGAGATCAGAAAAGCGAATCGGGTTTGCAGCATCATGATCGCTTTCCAAGCCACTATCTGAAGCGAGCAGTGCGGCCGAGGTGCCATCAGCGGGTGTATGCAGCGCACTAGAGAGCTGCACCACAGCGGTGGGGGCATCAGACGCATAGAAATTACTCGTCACTGCCGCATCGTTGCAATAGCTAGAGGTCTCAATCTCACCCGTCTCGTTAGTCCCTTGCCAGCGAATAGGACGCACGTCTAACTCAAAACGCTCGCCCGCTGCAACAAAACTGTCACCGCCCGACGCGGTCCCGGATTTCAATGACCCACAGATGGCGAACGTCCATGGCCTTACGTTGACCAAGAATGCCCCAGTTAACTCTCCACCACCATCAATCGGGCAACCGTCAAACCCTGTACACTCGTAATTGCTGTCCGTTAGCGTCACGTTTAATTGACCTGACTCGCTAAATAGCAGTGTGTCGTTAGACTGTCCGCCAGTAAATTGCGGCGTGTAGTTCAATGTTCCTGTGCCGCTACTTGGCTGAATAAGGTTGGAGGTAATTTGAGGCGTGCCACTGTATGCCGGATCGGCTACTACTGAACCGTCATTACAAGCCAATACCGTAGCGGAAACTTCGCTCGGCTTACTGGCAACCATAAACTGATCGTCCGCCTCAAATCGAAACGGTACGAAACGATATTCCCCTGAGGTTTCGCTTTGAACCGCACTGCCCCCTAAGGTGGCTTGTGCATAAAGGTTATCAAACACCTGAGATTGGGTCGCACTCAATAGGTAACTAGCAACACCATTCGCCGCGTTCGCACTACCGAGTAGCTCGTTGCCACGATAAAATGACACCACGCCTTTATAGGTCGTATCGGCATTATCACCGTTATAGACGGTTGCGGTTAAGGTAATATCTTCACAAATCAAACTGATGTCGGTCAGTGGGGTGAGCTCTATTGTGTAGTCATCGGCAGGCTGGAAACAGTGGTTATCGGTGGCGATGATTTGGGCCGTGCTATTCATAGAAATGGATCTCGCGGTCACAGCGCCTCGAACGATCGCCGCATTGCTTAAAACGACGCGCGCTTCACTGTATAACAAGCCCACAAATTCAGCATCGCTATTTAAATCAACCAAAGCACTTCCTAAATCATGCGCAAGCAAAACAAACTGCCCAGTCCCTTCTTCACCAAAAAAAGTGCCCTGGCTCATATTGATACTTTTAATGTGGATCGTCACTCTCTCGCCATCCGGGATCACAATTCTTCCGCTATTGTTGATATCGATAGACTCAACCCAATAGGTTCCTGAAGTAAACGTCGCGCTGCCATTACCGACAGAAAGGTGCCCTATCGCTTCATCATTTGAAAACGTTCGACTTTCCCCCGAAATACTCACTGTTTCCAAACCACTATTCGGTGATTGAAAGCTCTCTAATTCTTGCTTGTCCACTTGAAGACCAGTATCACCTAGGCATGCAATGCCATCACATGCTCGAGATTGGTTATCTCCTGTTATTGAGGCTTGAGGAAACCCAACATAACGATAGCCATTCGCTAGCTTCGCCCCTAGAATTTGCGCACTATTATCGATGTTTAACGTGCCAGTGGTATTTGTTTTCCATGTCTGTGCTGGTGAAGGAAATAGCGCACATTCCGCACTGAGTGGTGGCTTATCGAATAAGAAATAGGAGTAAGGCTCCACAACGTGAGCACGTTCGGAATCTCGTGCCATGTCTTCCTCATTAATTAATGCCACACCGGTTTTAGAGACAGAGCAGCGCCTTAGCCACCCACCGTTATTACCATTTCGAGTCCGCTTTGCTGCCAGCAACGTAGGAACATTGTTGAATCCTGACACTGTAAAGGCACTGACCTGTTGGCACCCTTCCGTAATGGGCTTAATCACCTGATCGTTAATATTGAGCGTGTTTCGTGTCGAACCCTGGCCTAACCAGAATTTACGCCCATTGACGAAGCCCTCACCTAGGCCTGCGACAAACGCCACTTGCTCGTCAATGGGCAGTACGGCGTTAGAGGTCACTTCAGAACGGTCCAAGATCAAACTAAAGTTGGAACGTGATGGATTAAGGGCAATGGGTGTTAGCCACACAGGCTCAAGAGTGTTCGGGTCGATATTATTGGTCGATTGAATCTGGACCAATACCCCAGGGTCAGAGTCGAAGTTACTCGTTAACCCATAACTGTTGTAATTCACCGTTAGACGACTGTTGCCACCGCCGCCCGCATTCGAATATGTCCGGTTGTATGACACCAAGCCTGCCACCAATTTCGCGCCACTACTGAACTCCAGCACGCCCGGTTCCATAACGAAATAATCGATGTTTTCCATCGGTGCATCGACATAAGTCACTGGGTCATCGCCGTTTCCACCACAGCGCCAACGGTTGCCTTGCCACCTAAGTGTCTCACAAGCAGCATCATGGTTGGGGATGAGCTGCGTTACCGTCGCTTGACTCTCGGAGACCGACATAACACGTAAATCGGAGGGGTATTCTGTTGTTTTTGTATCAAAGTTGGAACGACTGGCATCAATCGTCGACATCACAAAAACCAGAGGAGGAGAAGAATAGGTATTACTGAAATTGAACGTACATGAGACCGAAGGCCCTGTCACAGTACAGTCCTCAGCAGCAATGGTGCCAAACTCAAACTGAGGATTGGTATTGACAGAGAAAGCGTGAGCAGACCAAAGGACACTCAACAGCACGAATAGACGACACAACCTAGACACTAGCACGTTACACTCCAAAGCGGACAGCGGACACCACCTCGTCAATAGATGGTTAACGGAACACTCTAAAAATAGCCTGAACGTGCTAGTTTGTCAGTGACAAAATCACCCAAATCACTCATATCACAACAATAAATAAACCAAGTCCATGGCTTTTTTAGCGACCGGTGAGCCCTCTTTCCCCTCTAAAGATAACTTTATCGTTACCGCGGTAAATGCCAAAAGTAATCATTGCCGAAGGATCCTCATCACCTTTACTGCGCCAATTGTATTGCAACCAAGGTTGAGTAAAGTGACCGTTGCATTCAACATCATTGGGATTTGCGCCAACTTCATCACCTTGACGTAAAAACAATCGAACTTGCTCAATATCTGACACATCACGTGAAACAAACAACTGTTGACTAATGCCTTTCTCTACTTGATTGCCAGCACTGCTAAAAGCAGCTCTCGTATCGACACCGGATAAAATACACTGCAAACCGCTGTCAAACTCGGTAGCATTATCTTCTCCATTGGTCACAAAGCGACGACCATCAAAATATTCCACACGAAGCGGGACACGGATGTCGGCACTCGTTGCCCCACCGACATCTGATAATGTCATACGACCATAACGAGCGGGGGGCTGCTCTGCCAACTCTGCCTCAAGCACAACCTCATCGTTTGCAAACGACACTGGGTCAAGACCAGAAAGAGTTAACTTAAAGTCCGTTTCTGTCGACAACAGGTCATTGGTATTAAACGGACCATCTTCCTTAGTCGTAGTGATCCCATCCGCTTTACGAGAAAAGATGACATTATTGAGATCGGGCTTCCAAATGGCACTATTGATACCATCGTCTTGCCAAGCATCATCAGTATCAAAACCAAGGACCCTATCTTTATAGGCGCCTTCAAGTGCAAATTGCGCTTGATACATTAGAGAGAAAAGAGAGTAATTTCGGACTTTTTGTCCCTCAGCGCTATAGGGATAGACCTCTACCTCAACATCCTCGTAGGGTTGACCTAAATATGCCGCCTCCCCTTGATTGCTAGGCACATGCCACTTTGTTTTATCAATGCTGAAATAGGCTGGGTAAAAACGGCCAACATGACGATACCCGATGTTGATTTTCTGCCCTAAGTACTCCGTTGCACTGGTATACAGTTTTAGGCTGCCCACTTCACTCCAGCTTAAATCATCCAGTTGATATACACCGCCATCTATGTTGCTTGGGTAATGTGCAATGGAGGTGCCGGTAAAATGACCAGGCGCGCCTCCATTTGGGGAAGCAAGTTGCGCTGCAAGCGATATCGTCGCACTAGGCGCACTTTCCGCCGAGAAGTTTTGCGTGACGATGGCACTATCACATAGCGCTTGCGTCGTTTCGATTTGCTGGTCGGGGTCTTGCTGACCATCGCTTCCCTGCCAAACAATGGGTTTGATGAGCGTTGAGAATGATTCACCAGCGGCAACAAATCCGTTGCCCGATGTTGAACTCCCTGTCTCTAATCTTGGTGCATCGGGCGCATCACAAATCGCAAACGTCCAAGGACGAGCGAGGACGGTTTGGCTGCCACTGTAATCTTTGCATCTGAGATTACCCTCGGCATCTTCGATGCACTCTTGATCCATTAAGGCCAATGAAACCTCGCCAGCTTCTGCGTAGCGAAGCTGGGTTACCGCCACGATTTCGCCATCGACTTTGTTAAACTCAAGAACAAGGTCATCAGGTGCACTGACCCAATCCCCCTCTCTATCTCTTGCTCGTAACTCAATCGACGCAGAGTAAGCCGGATCAGTAGGTTGATCATAAACCGTCTTTGACAGCGTCAGTTCTCGTACTCCCTCAAAATCAACACTTGAGATAGGACGACCACTATCACTGCATTCCAACGGGCGCACTGTGATATCTTCGGCTTTGCCAGCAATCACGCTAAGTGGATTTGGAGAGAGCGCTAGCCGATAAGGCACGAATTTATACTGGGCCTCGACCTCGGTTTGCGTGCGGTTGTCGGTGATATAGGCCGTGACCTTTTTGGTCATGACTGTATCGGATGAGAGGACAATAGATTGATCCAGTACGCCAGACTCAGGTGTCAGTATCTGGGTGCTTCCATTGGTCTGTTCGACCGTCACGGTACCAGTAAAGTTTGTAGCTAGCGTACCATCTTTTTGGGTGACTTGAACTTGAACATCGATGGTTTCACACGTCAGGGCGATATCCGACAAGGGTGTTAACTCTACTCGATAATCACTCAATATTGGTGAATCACAATTTTCTGGAGCTATTGCATTGATTTTGTTTGTATCACCACCTCTAAAAAAAAGCCTCGGTGTAACGATCGCACCAGTATAAGAAAAACGATTGGCTGCATTAATATCAAAGCCTACCGCAGCTGCTAAGGGAGATACATACCAGTGTGCTTTTATCTCAACCCTTTCAAAAAAACCATTTAACCAAAAGTGAGAGCCTTTACCATGTCCAATCAGTACGAGATTGTCTTGATGAGTCCCAGAACCACTATTAATACTTACACGACTAGCAGCCACATTAAAACTGTTATAGTGAATGACAACAGGCCCCTCTGCGTCTATTGATGCATCATTGTTCGCAATTTTAAACTCGTTTATCCAATATTCTCCTTGCTCCAAAATGAGCTTACTGCCATTCATCCCAAAAGTAATCGTGTCATAACTTCCCGGAACTAATTTTCTCGAACTAGCATCTGGAACATGGATAGACTCACCTTCTACCACAAAACTATCAGGTACGAGTGGTGAACCATTGAAAAGAACTTTGTTCGCATCAATCTTACAGTTTGAAGAGGTCACTCCATCATAAACACAACCGCCAACCCCAGATACCGATGTTGTGTTAAATGACACAGGCTCAGTTGTCGGCATAAAGATCTGATTTCCCGGGTTCCCCGTACCATTACTGATCGTTAAATTATTATGAACAGGTTTCCCATTTGAATAGTTATTCCCAGCTAAATGATCTGGAAAATATGGGCAAATATCAGGGAGCCCAGGCTCAACCACCGGAGGGTCAACATCCTCTTCAAAACAATCAAGGTTTTCAAGCCCAACCCCTGTCCCCTTGATTGTTCCATTTTTCAAATCAGCATCTTTACTTTCTTGCAGCTCTTTAATGCCATTAACAACCCAATAATAGTGCGCGCGACTGGTACTATTGCCCTGACCTCTCTCGACTTCAATTCTAAGTTTATACTCTTGGCCTACGAACAACCTTTGCTCATTAAACACATAACCGCTACCAGATTGGACTTGCTGGGTATACCACAAGGTATCGCTTTCATTTCCACCTGAGAAGACTATCTCTTGGTAATCATTTGACCCAATAACGTCAAACTCGACAACAAAGTCTTCATTGTTGCCATTGACACGGCAAGTTAGTACATCAGGCAACGAAGGCAAGGCTCCACCGAGCAAACCGCCCTCATCTATTTTGAGCTCATTGGTGATTAAAGTCCCCGTCACCGTGGTTCCCTTAAGCATCAGATATTCTTCAGAGAGGATATGCGCATCAACTGTACTGCCATTAGTTAGTTCAGAATCCCCAGTAGTGACGATAATCAGATCATCAGGATTACCAGACTTCACATCAATGCGCCCACCATCAAGCTTGAATTTATTCGCATATAACGTCGACGGGGCTGTCACAGTCAATGTGTTTCCTGACTTTAACAATACCTCTCCGCTAGCTTGGTAAATACCACCGGACAAACTCCCACTTCGATCTTTTAAATTGATGCTGGTCGCCCCATTCGGAGTAGAAAAATCAGGTTTCTGACTCAAACGCAGGCTGGTATCAACTTGACATTGACCATCGTCACAAGCACTGGTGTGGTTACCGTTTAACTTATTATTGTTGCCATAGCCGATGTAAATCCCATTGGTAGCACCACGAATTTGCCCCTTACCACTAAAATCCACCTTAGGGTCGTTATTGAACCACGTTTGCGCTACAGTTTGAGGACGCACGTTGTCAGGTAGGGGCCACTTCGCGTTACCAAAGGCGACAGTGGTCGTCAACATCGCTAGCACTAGCACAATCCATTGTCTCATCATGGCAGCATTACTCCTTCACCCAAATCTGCTGACTGCGTCTTACCTCAGATACGCCTGAACCACAGGTCACGGCCGATTCCAAAATATAGAATTGCGCCCCGTCTAGACTGCCTCGGTTCTCACACGAGACCTCTGCCAAGCGGCAGGAAGGGACAGTATTCAGTAACAACTCGGCTTGATCTTGTATCAGGGTGTCGGTATCAGCGCATCGCTGGGCAATAGCGGAGTCTTGGCTATCTAGGGGATAAAACAGCGTCATCGCCACTTCATTGATGGAGTGGCTCAAAAGCCACGCTTGTGTGCCGAGGACGTCGCGTGTGTGGGCATCACGGTTAGACCATTCAATGCGACCAAGAGAAGCGGCTAAGAACCCCATCACAACC
Organism: Vibrio sp. R11-SG3-ISO3-SZ; assembly: GCF_059834345.1. NCBI lineage: Bacteria > Pseudomonadati > Pseudomonadota > Gammaproteobacteria > Vibrionales > Vibrionaceae > Vibrio > Vibrio sp. R11-SG3-ISO3-SZ. The sequence goes on along the minus strand of NZ_JCBDGX010000063.1, from coordinate 21,300 downwards.
AGGACAAAAATCACCACAATATACAAATTGCCGCGTTGAGAACGCTGAGAATTACGGAACATTGATCACCTGTATATCTTGCTCAAATCGGGTGCTTTCGCCATTTTGGGCAAACTCAACGTTGATATGGACCAAGCCATTACTTTGTACCGTGGCTGGAACATACTCGAGCGAGCCGGATTGGATGACAGAATCAGACAATAGCAATGTATCGCGTAACACCACACCGCCACTGATGCAGTATTCACGTGCCGTACTCTTATCAAATATAAAGTGGCGATTGGCAATCGAGTGAGTCACAAGCGATGATGCGGCATTGGAAATGGCGAAAGCGCCACCAGAGAGCACGCTGACATTACTATCCAAAGCTATCGTGTTGTCGATAACCTCTAAGCTCGTTGTGGGGTTGATGACCATAGAGAGACCGTTAAAGCTACTCGCATCAAGAGTACCTCCATCTGGTGCATCTTGCCCGACCACAAAATGAATGTCTGCGCCTGAAATTGCGTAAAAGCCCGAATATTCAATCGGGTAAAAGGAAAGGCAATCACCGTCGGAGGTAAACAGATTAGGTACGGCGTGGCGCACCTCACGAGACATTTTCTCAATGATGAATTTGGCTTGCGTCTGTAAGCGCTGACGCTCGACTGTATTGGAATACCCTTTCGCACCCAACTCAACAAAGCCTGCAATACCAAGCACCAAAATCCCACCCACGATAATGGTGAGGATCATTTCAATCAGCGTGAAACCACGAGTGCTTCTCATCAGTAGTTCCCCCGAAAACCAATCAAAGTGATGGATTGGTGATTACTCGCAGATATCGTCAGTTCAAGTTTCTTTAGTGACGCATCGTTTGGCTGCACGTAGTCAACCGCCACATCCAAACGGAAGTTTTTGTAACTGCCGTAGTCGTCGTTGATTAAATCATTGAGGTTACGACATTGGTTCTCACCACCAGGGCCATTAGGTACCCAGCAGCCGATAAAATCATCGACATCATCGTATAACTCCGGAGCATCATCGGATTCGCCGATATCAAGCCCCAAATTAGGCGTCTCACTACCGGCCAAACCCGAACAGATCTTAGAGCCGACATCCACAGAAGACGAACAGCGCACCAACCCTCCTTGATTATCGCTATGATGATCAAAACCGCGGGCAAGGATTTGCGTCATCACGCTTTGCCCGAGCGCTGCAGCTCGCGTGTCATAGTGTGGATCACTGGAGCGCGCAATTTGCGGCGACAAAAAACTGACTATCGTTACCATTGCCAGCCCCATCACCACAATGACAATCACGCTCTCGATCAGAGTAAAGCCGTTGTGAGATTTCATAAGCAGCTCCCTTTCGAGACATAGCCATTCGCCGCAATGTTGACATTGCATTCGCTTCCACTAGCGATGATTCGAACCGTGATGACTTGATCGGGCTCACCAAGCAGGTTGAACTCCAGCCGTGATGTTAAAGGGAGAAAGGTCACGCCAGATTCCGCCACCCAGTCACTGCGATCATCCGCTGTACTGCTGCACCCTGCCACTGAACCCACGCAGTTTGGCTGCACAGTTAAAGTATAGGCGTCTGAACTGCTGCCATCAGCGAGGTTGGATTGCATTCGGCTGACTTGAATTTGGCGAATCACCGAAATTACCTGTTCTTGCGCCACAAAAGCAGCGAAGCTGTCTTTGCCGATATAGCGACTCGCCGCATACAGAGAGACAATCGCCACCAGAATAATCACGACGATCAATTCAACTAAAGTAAATCCATTAAGCGCTTGGCGTTTCATCACGTTATGCATCCCCGAACTGAACTCTGAGTATAACGTAGATTGGCAGGGTAATGATTGATAAATAAGGAAAGATTGGGATGAAAAGCATGTAAGAAAAAGGCCAGCGATGCTGGCCAAATTGTTTAAAATACGAGCACTTGGTTAATTACATGTGGTGACTTCAATCTCAGGCTCTGTATTTGGAGCAGTTGGCTGAGTGTAAGAAACATAACATGATGTTGCGTCTGCATCTGTATTTGAGAAACCATACCGAATTGCAGAAGACCCTGATAGACCATTGAGCTGTTGCCAGTCACTAGAATTAAGGCCCGCCACCGCGTTACCAATACCAGCCGAAGTTGCTTGTGGGTAACCATATGCTGTAGCAACAGTTACACCACCAGCTGTAACACTGCTTGCACCTGACGCTTCTTTCCCTTCAATGGCAGCTTTGCCGTAAACAATACCAGCCGCGCCAGCCATCGCACCTTTCAAACCTTCAAGTGATGAGTTACGCGCATCATCTTGTAAATTCAAAAATCTTGGTGCTGCGGTAACCGCAAGAATACCTAGAATAACAATTACCACCACTAGTTCGATTAGGGTGAAACCGCCTTGTCTTTTCATAGTTAGATCTCTCTATAGTGAATATCCGCAGGATTACTGCAAAGTTACGGTCACACGACCAGTTTCAATCTCATACACAAACTCGTGCTCGCTACTGCCTTCTTGCTGAACATAGGTGCAAGTGGAGGCCGAGCTATCGGCTTGTGCAGAATACTTTATATTCGAGTCACTGCTTGCATCCGCTACAGTGCCAACTCGAGGAGGGTTTTGCAACAGATTGTCCATCAAATCAACGCAGGCTTGATCGGTCAAACTGGTTGGGTAGTCTACGTTGTTGCTATTTAATGCTTGCGGGTAACCATCACGAAAACCGGTATCGGCACCGTTGCTGTTTTTTGATCGCGTTAGCCAGAAGTCTACGCCATCGTAATTGACCGTATTGTAGGTTTCCGCGTTGATGGTAACCGATGGCCTTGCCTCAGCTTCCCACTGCGCGCGAGCAGACAATACGCCCGTCGCAAATCCACCAGCGACACCTTGTATACTGGCTTTTTTCGCTTCATCCGTCACGTCGAGAAAACGTGGTAGCGCGGCGACAGCCAGCAAGCCGACCACAACGATCACCACAACGAGCTCCACCAAAGAAAAACCAAACTGTTTGTTAGACATAGTTGCAACCCAGTAATTAGTACGCCGTATTATACGGATAAAACATAGATACGCTACGAAAGATGGCGATTATACCGACCTATCGCGCCAGAAAAACGACCTTAGTCAAAAACTTACCGTTTTTTAAACTCATCACGATCGATTGATCGGACGAGTAATCATAATGGCAAATATAACCGCGCAAATCAGATTCATCTGAAATATGCTGCGGAGTTTGCCGTAATACTCTCTCTTCAGGGTAGAGTGCGCGATACCAGTACGCGCAATCCACATCCCCTTGCTCGTTAAGGGGCAGTACCCACCCCTTAGCGGAAAAATGCACTTTACGCTGCTCAATCGTGAGCGACGTTGGCTGCTTGGCGAGCAACCATTGCTGTCTATAGTAACTGGCTCGCTCCACAATCCGCTTGGACGCCACGGCAAAAGCAGCGTCATCCGCTTGATGCTCAACATCTTGCCACACCATACTGTACGTCATGATCAAGATGATCACCAACAGTAGCCATATCACCAACCGTGCTCGCTCGATTACCATGACGCTTATCCTTTGATTGCGTCCAACATGCCCCACATCGGCAAAAAGATCCCGAGTGCCAATATCAAGACCATGCCCGCCACAACCACCAACAAGAACGGCTCAATTCGAGCGGTTAAGGTTTTTAAATCGTAGTCCACTTCTCGGTCATAAAAATCAGAGACTTCCATTAACAAAGCATCAATGCGCCCCGTCTCTTCACCCACCGACAGCATCTGAATCACCAATGGGGTAAAAATGCCACTATTGACGGCAGTGGACGAAACGGTACTGCCCGCTTCAATCGCCGCTTTCATCTCCATCAAACGATTTTCTAAATAGCGGTTATCCAGCGCCTCAGCGGATAACGCCAATGACTGGTTAAGCGGCACACCCGCCTTGAGCATCAGCGCAAAAGTTCGTGAAAAACGCGACAGCAGCGCGCGGTTGATAAGCTCTCCAACCACCGGCATTCTCAGGCGAAATCTATCCCATTTCTCACGTCCATTGTCCGTCCCTACCCAAGAGCGAAAGGCAAACAGCGCCGCGACAATCGCAGCGACCATCCAAGTCCAGTAGTTGACAAAAAAACTGGAGGTGGAGATCAAGATTTTGGTTGGCAGCGGCAAGTCGACGCCAAAACGGGCAAACATACTGGAGAACTGTGGGATCACTTTGACGTTGAGAACAAACATCGCCACGGTGATAAACACAATCACAAAGGTCGGATAACGCATCGCGGTTTTGATGCGTTTGCGGGTTTCCACTTCTTGCTCGTAGTAGTTCGCCAGTTGCAGCAGCGCTTGGTCGAGGCGACCTGTGTTCTCACCGACCCCAATCATGGAGACAAACAGCGGGCTAAACACCTTAGGGTGCATTTTCATCGACGCAGACAAACTGCGACCGTTGGTCAACTCCTGAGTCACCTCTTCTAGCGCTTCGGTAAGCTGCTTGTGAGCACTGTTTTGCGTCAAGCCTTTCATTGAGCGCAGTAACGGCACCCCTGCTTTGGTCAGGCTGTACAACTGACGACAAAAAATCACCAACACTTCCAGCGGTACACTGGGAGTGAACAGCGCTTTCAAATCGATGTTAAAGCCACTACTGCCGCCCCCTAACGATAGCTCGGTGGGGATGATGCCTTTGTTCATCAACTGCTCTGCGGCGGCGTCTTGTGTCGGCGCCTCTAGCACACCCGACACCGATGCTCCTTCTAGATTACGCCCTTGGTAACGATAACTCGGCATAGCTCACCTTAGAGATAAATCGCTTGGTTAAAGCCAGATGAGTCGCCTTCGCCAAGCCCCATCACTTCATCCAAACTCACCACACCTTGCAGCGCCAGTTCCATCGCGGAGGCAAGCAGCGGCTTGTAGGTTTTTGACTGCCTTGCTACTTGAGCAAAGCCAACCGCGTCATTGGCGCGCAGTTTGTCCATCATATCTAGCTCAAGTTCGAGCATTTCAAACACACCGATACGACCACGATAACCAGTCAGGTTGCAGTTTTGACAACCACGACCACGCACAAACGTCGCCTCTGCTTGATTCGGAAAACGCTGAGCCAGCCATAACTTGCGGCTCTCATCGGGCGTCTCTTCTGTTTTGCAGTCTGGGCACACCTTACGCACTAGACGCTGCGCGACCACGGCTCGCACTGAGCTGGCAACCAAGTAGCCCGGCGCGCCCATATCCATCATGCGCAGCGCACTATCAATGGCATCATTGGTGTGCAACGTGCTGAGTACCAAGTGACCCGTCAATGCAGCGCGCAGGCCTATTTCCACCGTCTCTTGGTCACGCATCTCACCAATCAAAATGATGTCTGGGTCTTGACGAAGGAAGGTACGCAACACCGTTGAGAAGTCTAAATCTATCTTCGGGTTAACTTGAACTTGGTTAACCCGTGGCAAGCGGTATTCCACCGGGTCTTCGGCGGTGATGATCTTTTTCGCGGGGCTATTGAGTTCGCTAAGCGCGCCGTACAAGGTAGTGGTTTTACCGGAACCGGTTGGACCGGTCACCAAAATCATGCCATGTGGGCGTTTAAGCTGGCGGCGCAAGCGAACCAAGAGATCGTCTGGCATGCCTGACGCTTCAAGCTTTTGAATACCGGAGGATTGGTTAAGCAAACGCATCACCACCGATTCACCATGCTGAACCGGCATGGTCGACATACGAATATCGACCGATTGCCCCTTGGCGCGAATATTAAAACGGCCATCTTGCGGCAAGCGCTTCTCTGAAATATCAAGGTTGGCCATCAGCTTTAAGCGCAGTACCAGAGCGGAAGCGATATTGACTTCATTAAGTAGCGTTTCATGCAGCACACCATCAATACGCTGACGTAAGCGCAGTACATTCGCATCGGGCTCAATGTGAATATCGGAAGCGCCGATTTGGATCGCATCTTCAAACAGCGAGTTGATCAGTTTAACGACTGTCACCTCTTCGCTGTCATCATCTTCAATGGTGTAATCGAACGCGTCTGTGACTTGGTGTTCAGCTTGAAGCTGCTCCGCAAAGGAGGCGATCTCTTTGGTGCGGCGATAGTAACGGTCAAAGCCATCCACCAACTGCTTCTCGGGGGCAATGACAAATTCGATGTTGTATTGCGACAGCTGCCCAAGCAGCGCTTCTTGGGCAAACAAGTCTGCCGGGTCGCTCATGGCAACGCGCAGGGTGTCGCCCTCTTGACCAATCACTAAGGCGCGCAGACGCCTTGCGTGCACCTCAGGCAACACTTGCACCGCATCGATATCAACGTTCGCGCGCGCCAAATCAATCAGCGGCACATTAAGCTGCTGCGATAAGAACGAGAGCATCTGCTGCTCAGTCAAAAAGCCCAGTTCAATCAGCGCAGCACCGAGCTTTCTGCCGGTCGATTTTTGCGCCGCCAGCGCTTGCTCAACTTGCTGCTCGGTAATGATCCCCTCTTCAACCAACAAGTCACCGAGACGTTTTCTGAGTTTAATTTTCACGGGTGGGCTCCTGTAGTTGAGCAATAATCGCGAGGCGATCGCGGGCAAACTGTTGAGATTGACTGGATAAGCCGAGATTCGATAGGGCTTGCTGATACGCTTGTTGCGCGCCGTCTAATTCAAACGCGCGCTCTTTGGCAATCGCCAAACCGAGCCACCAGCGCCCGCTGTCAGGTTCACGCTCGGTGAGCGCTTGATAGCTCTCTTTGGCGAGGGCGTTTTGCTGCTGCTTTTGTGCCAGCGCCGCGCGCAAAGAGAGATACTCCACCGAGGCTTGACGTGGCAGATACGTCACTGCGGTCAACGCCGCCGTGTTTTGCTGCTCTTTAATGAGCAATGTCGCCAGAGCGATGCGCAGCTCATTGCTCTCTTTGTCTAGGCTGATGCCCTTTTGCAGAATATCGACCGATTTACGCACTTCCCCCTTGCCATAGTAGAGCGCCGCAAGACGTTTTCGGATCTCAAACTCTTCCGGGGTGTAGTTCAGTGCTTGATGATAATGCTCAAGGGCCTCTTTTAAATTGTTACTCTCAAGCGCTTTTTGCCCACGCGCCTGCGCTTTCTCAGCCAATTGTGCAGGCGTCAGTTCAACGTGCTCCACCACCATGCTGCCGCTCGATTCATTTCCCTTCGAGACCGTGCTATTCGAAACAATGCTATTCGAAACAGTGCCACCAACAGAAGCTGTATGCGACGTATTGGAAACACTCTCTTCTTGCACCTCGGTGGCGCTTATCGGCGTTGCTACTTTGGCGACCAGCACAGGTTTCTCCACCGCGGGCTTATCGACCACTATGGGGGAAGACGCTCTAGATGGCGAAGAGACATGCTGAGTCGATGGTGCCGATTTTTTCTCAGGCGCAACGTAGACGGCTTGAGCACTTGAGGTGAGTTTCGCTGTTGGTGAAGGTACTAGAGTCGCGTCAGACAGGGGGGCGTTCTGCTTTTGTGTCATTTGGTTGATTGCTGTCTCTTGCTGAGAGAGCGCAAAACCACCGACTGCCAGACTTAAGAAAAAGCTCCCCACCACCCAAGGTAGGACACGCACTTGTTTAACGGGCGCAACGACGGCACGTTGCATCGTCTCGTTGGCGCCGGATTTTTTATCCGTCAATTGGGTGAGAGCATTATTGATAGCACTCATGGTTTAACTCCACCCCCACAACAGTGGGTGTTTAAATTTGGGTTTAACGGTATCGAACGTATCATGAATAGCGTCAAACAAGTCTTGATTCGTTAACTGATGCGCCCCTTTGCTAAAGGCCGACACCAACGCTTTGTGGCACACTTGGTTGATCAATCTCGGATAACCTTGGCTCGCGCGCCATACGGCCTTTTTATGCGCCAGAGACATCAGACTCGCCGGTGCTGACGCGCGCGTTAAGCGGTTATCGATGTACGCGACCGTTTCGTCTAAATTGAGCGCTCTCAACTTAGCATTAAAGGTGATGCGCTGACGAAACTGACGCAAATGATGCTGCGAGAGGCGCTCATCCAACTCTGGCTGACCCACCAACACGATTTGCAGAAGTTTGCTTTGCTCGGTTTCCAAATTACCAAACAGTCGCAACACTTCCAGTGCATCATCGCTGAGCGCTTGCGCTTCATCGACCAACACCACCACTTTTTTCTCTTGCTGGGCCAGCTCAATCAGCTTGTTGTGGATATCATCGACCACACTCAGCTCATTTTGCGATGACACGCCCAGCTCTTTGGCTATCGCAAAGCGCAGCTTATCGCCGCTCAATGCGGGGTTGGGCAAAAATACCAATTGCACTTGATCGAGAAAGTGACGCGTCATCATCCGACACACCATGGTTTTCCCTGTGCCTACTTCTCCGGTCACTTTGATCACGCCCTCACCCATGCTGAGCGCGGCATTCACGGTTTGAATCGCTTCATAGTGCGGTGCCAAGCCCAAAAACATCTCAGTATTAGGCGTGAGATGAAACGGCTGCTGAGAAAAACCAAAGTGCTCTAAATACATGACCTAGTTATCGTCAGGGAACCACTCAAGCAAGAGATCACGCGAGCGCTCAAGCTCTTTCTGCCAAGTATTGACCCCGACCACCGTCGGTTTAAGCAAAATCACTAGCTCGGTTTTCTGGGTAATTTGGCTGGTGTTTCTAAATAGGTGCCCGAGCGCTGGAATATCACCTAAAAATGGGACTTTCGAGGTTTGATCTAGGGTATTGGATTTCATCAATCCGCCAATAACCACTACGTCACCATCTTGGGCGCGAATCACCGAATCTGACTCTCGAATGGAACTAGTGGCAAGAGGTAATGTGAGGCTATTGCTGCCGTAGGTTATCTCTTTAGTCTCCTCACTGACATCAATCACAGCAGGGTGGACATGGAGTAATACATTGCCTTGATCGTCAATTTGTGGCGTAACATCCAATGAAATACCTGAGAAGAAAGGCGTTAACTCAACATCCGTTGAAGTAGTTGTTGTAGAGCTACTCGAATCGGTATCTGTCGAAAAATCGGTGACGAAGTAACTATCAGTACCTACTTTAATGACCGCTTTCTGGTTATTTGATGCCGTTACTCGTGGGCTAGATAAGACATTCAAATCTCCCTGTGTAGCCATAAAGCTGATCACAGCATCAAAACTCCCGCTAGAAATCACCAAATTAGTCTGTCCCCCCAACAAGGTTCCAATGGCATCAAGTCCAGGTAAAGTTGAGACACTTCCATCCCCACTAATACTCCCTTGACCTAAACTAAAATCGGTGCCGTTGGATGAAAACGCCTTCGACCAATTGATCCCTTGTTGGTAGCCATCACTTAAGGTGACTTCCAAAATTTTGGCTTCCAAGATCACTTGGCGGTGCATGCGCTGCTGTGAGACGCCGATGAAATTACGCACTTCTCGAATTTCGTCAGGATACGCGCGCACGGTAATCACACTGGCTTGCGGCGTGACAACCACACTTTGGCCGCGATCATTACCGATCAGCTGTGAGACGGCGGTTTGCAGCTGTGGCCAGAAATCGCTTTCACTGGTGGTTTCAATTTCCGTTCCACCTTTAGTTGAACTTGCCGAACGAGTCGACGAGGAGCTCGAACTGGAGGAGCTGCTCGATGAGTTGGTGTCTGTATTGGTAATGGTTCCCGTCGTGATCGAGGTCAACGAGCGCCCTGAACGCGTAAACTGCAAGTAATCGACAGGAATGGTCACGGTTCGAAGCCCCGCAGGGTAAACCTGAATCACATTGCCCGATTTGCTGATCTCATAGCCGTAGAGATCGCGCACCACCGCCAGCACTTCATCCATAGTAACATCGGTCAAATTCAGGGTGATATTACCTGCAACACTTGGATGGATGGCGGCACTAAATTCTGTCCCTACCACCAAACTGGTGAAAAACGCTTTCGCATCAACACCGTCCGCTTTAACGCGAAAACGCTTTAAGGTTTTGGCGCGATTGGCTCCGCTGTCACTCAGTTCAGGCATCAAGTCTGCACTCACTTCCGGAGGCAAATCGGTCAAAGCGCGACTGTTTGATTCATTGATGGATTCATTCAAGGCCGCTTTGACTTCAACCGGATCGCGATGGCCCATCGAGCAGCCCACCAGAGATGTTATTGTTATTGCTATGGCAAGTTTACGCATATCCTTCCACTGACCTTATTGCTTAATATCTAGTGTGAACATCGACAGTGTCCACTGCTGATTCCCGCGAGCAAGCACCACTTGTTCTGGCTCGATACGGCTGACTCGATACCCGTTCACGGTATCTCCACGCTGCGCCACTTTCCCGCTTAATACCGCCTGACATGGGCTCATTTCATGGCAGACAATACTTTGCACTTTGGGCAACGGTGGGCGTTTCGGTTTGGTGGCCACCGCCACCTCTGCCGGTTTCACCCAGCCAAGGGGCGCGGTAGGATCATCGGATGCCTGTGAGGGCAACGCGATGCCAACAAATGCCGCGATGGCGGCCAAAACAAGCTGCTTAACCACCAATAAACTCCTGCCTTGTCCCTAGGGTGTAAACTTCCATTACCAAACGCGCGGTTGGGTAACTTTCGACCGAATAGTGAAAGCGTCGCCAATAGTACTTGCTTGGCATGGACTCCAATGTCTCGAGATAGGTGACGATAGAGAAAAAGTCGCCAGTGAGCTCAATTTGCACAGGGTGAAGATAGTAGCCTGATTCACCTTGATTGCCCTTACGCATAATCGGCTCCGCTTTGAGCGACTGCAAAGAGACCAATCGCAGACCTTTGCTGCTGGCTAACACGCTTTCAAGCATTTGCGCCATTTGGTTTGGGGTTAGCAATCCCTCAATGGTTTTCGCCAACTCCTCTGACAGCGCCTGACTTTCGATAGACAAACGCTCAAACTCTTGATCGATCGCTTGGTTAGGATCCTGTTTGAGCTTCGCCGTCATGAGCAGCACTTCCCCTTCGAGGCGCTGCGCGTTGGCTTTACTGGTCATCACTTGACGATTCAGTTGCTCGTTGGCCTTGATCGTGGGTTCTATCAACAAGACAAACATCACCATGACGATCAACACCACGCCACACAAAGTGATCAGCCACTTTTCTCTTGCGCTGAGCTTGGCAAACTTATCGTTCCATTGAATCCATACCTTAGCCACTATTTGGATTCTCCTTTTGTTTTCAGCTCAAACGTAATGATGTCTTGCTCATTACGGCCGATACTCAACTGCTCAAACGAACGCCCGACCAAATTGAGTTCGGATTTAAATTCGCTCACCCAGCTTGGAATCGCTGCAGCTTCTCTTGCCAAGCCCTTAAGATCGAGTGATGAGGATGAGATAGCGATCGAGTCGAGTGAGATATCGTCTCTGGCTAATTCGGATAGCGAACGCATCACCCCGGAGTAACCCACTTGGGCAGACTGATCAAATTGACGGACCGCATGGAGTGAGTCTCGCGTCGCGGCAATTTCTTGCTTCAGCCGCTCCACCGCCGCCACTTTGGCAGCATCAGGTTTGTGCTTGGCGAGCTTTTCTGTCAGCGCTTTTGCTTCGGCGTCCAAACTGCTCTCTTGTTGTTTCCACTGCGCCAGTTCTTTACCGAGTTGGCCTTGCTGCATGGCCTCATAACCGTAGAGCAACACACAAACCACCAGTAACGCCGCCCACACGATAGCGACATTGGTTAAGGTAAAGCGCTGTTGTTTCGGTTTGAGGCTGTCAGGGAAGAGGTTAACCGTAGTGACCGTTTGCTGCGCAGCACGCAGCAGCACATGGGCCGACTCCACCGACTCATCATTGAGTGGCGCGACTTTAACGCTCAGGCGCTCAGAGAGTGCATCGGCGATCTCTTGCTGATCCTCTTCATCACAACACACTTTCATCTGATGCAAAGAGAGCGAGCGCATCTGTGAAGAGAGGTAATCGACCGAACGTTGTAATTCCAGAGCGATGCTATCTAGCTGCAATAAACTGCTGGCCACCCCAGTCAAAGGCGGTGTGATACCGCGAATGGTGCGCTGAAACACGCTGTGCCCATCAACGAATGCACTGATCTTAAATTGTCCTTGCTTGGCACGTTGCAGTAAGAGAAATTGCGTTAGTTCACCTGCGCTGTGCGCCCACAACTCATCTTCCACGGCCACAGCATTGAGCGTTAACCCTAGCGATTTGAGTGATTGATAGAGTCCGAGCACCATTTTCTTCTGCGTGACATACACTTGCAGCTTGCTGCTGGTTGGCATCGGTGTGGAGTCCACCAACACATCGGTCACTTTTTCAGAAATCAGATCTTTAATCAAAAACGGTAGGGCGGCGCTGAGCTCCTCTTCAGGCACTTTCGGTTTTTCTATCTGGTAGGTTTGGTACAAGCCAGAGTGAAGCACGATATTGACCGCCCCTTGAGACACCTTATGTTGTTTAAGTGCATTAAGGAGTATCTCTTGCCAATTTTGGCTATCACAAGCGAGCTCAACGACTTGCTCCGCATGCTCGGGCAGCGACAAATGCAGCGCACTAGGCTGCACCACCACCGACAAACTGGGCGCGCTTTTTGATTTTGGTTTGAAGTGACCAATCAGTGATTTAATGTCCATTTAGCTGCTTGTTTTCCGCCAACGATTTCTACGACCTACTTGCACTTTGGGTGGAGCTGAGATGGACTGAGTCGCCGATCTTTCCGGAATAAGCTGACGCTCTTCCTCAAAATACCGCCCCTGTACACCCTCGACGCCAAGAGAAAGTAAGGTTCTAAATTCTAATTTGTTATCTACCCCAACGGCGATGACTTGCGTTTCCTTATCCGCACACGCACCAAGCATACTACGGATATAAAGCTGATTTTCATGCCGTTGCTCGATCTGTTTAACCAAACCGCGATGCAGTTTTAAATAGGTGATAGAGAGATCTTTTAAGTAGTGTGTACTCACAATGGAGCGCCCAGCCTGACCGACCGTCACCCGACACCCTAAGCCAGACATCACTTTGATCACTGGGCGCATATAATCTAAATGCTTAACCAGACGAGCTTCAGAGAACTCAAACATCAACTGGCCGCGCTGAGCTATGGTCAATTGTAACAGCTCATCTCGAAACCACTTGTAGTACTCTCGCTCCGCGAACGGCGTTACATCAAGGTTAAGCGAATAACATACTGAAGAATGCTGAGATTTTATTCTCTTTATCACCAACGTCAACATGGATTTGTCTAAAGTGGCGCCATAACCCACTGACTCTACGGCAGAAATAAAACGCGACGCTTTAAGTACCCCTTTTTCGGGATCATTAATGCGCGCGAACAGTTCAAAATGATCGAGCTGGGTCTCTTGCTTCTCCGTCAGCAAATAACAAGGCTGTGCAAACACCAGCAGCTTATCGGGTGCCAATGCCATATCGAGTAAGGTTCGCCAACGAACGCTACCTCGGTCTTCTTCAGGAGAGGTATGTTTGTTGAATCGACTCCAAGTATTATTGCCTTGCAGCTGAGCACTTTTCAGCGCGGTTTCCGCCTCGTCGATGATTCTGCCCTGACTTTCTCCCTCGTGATACATACTCACGCCAATATGAACCCAGTTGTCTTTATCAAGCGGGTTGGGCGGGGTTAATTTCGCCAATTGTTTGAGCGCGGCACTCGCCAAATTCGCCACTTCTTTATTCGACAAATGCGGGGCAAAAATCGCGAAGTCTGACTGGTAGTAGCGCGACAAAATCAGATCAGGATAGCGTTGAATCACATTGTTCAGCCCCTCACCGACCTCGATAAGAAAGTCATTCGCGAGCTTCTCACCGTACTCTTCTCGAATCAGCGCCCAATCATCCACTCTGAGCAGAAAAATGCCACCTCTTGAGCCACTTTCAGATAATGCTGACTCCAATTTGCTATCAAAGAGGACACGATTTGCCGTTCCGGTTAGCTGATCAAGAAACGTCTGGGTGCGAATAAAGGCATCAAATCGACTGCGTTCTTGACGCGCATCTTGCAGCTCTTCAATCAAGGTATCGAGCGCCTGACTGGCGGTGTAAGGCCACTCTGTTGGGTCACCTTTCGCGTACTCTTCCACTCGCCCCGCCAAAATCATCCGCCCGCGCTCCTCAAGCCGCTCGCTGCCCGAAAGTTGCTCTTTCAGCCATTTCACCCCTTGCATCAAACAGAAAATAACCAAACCAATCGCCATGGTGATTGACCACATGGCTTGCAGCGAGTAGCCATAGCCAATATAAGGAGGCACCGCTTTAAAATCGATCTGATACCCGACATTGCGCTCGAGCGGATACGATTGCTGATATAAAAGTGCGGGTTCGACTTTGGACGACGTGTCTTTGAAACGGTAAATCACTCCGTACGAGGAGGAGAGTTCCATTTCGACGACATTCGACGCTTGGAGCATTTTAGGCATCCAGCGTTGGAGAGAGTAGGCAGCGTCAGGGTCTTCCATCTCCTTGTCCACGACCTCAACGATTCCCTGCAAGGATTGATCGAGATACTGCTGACCTAGACTGCGAAACGAGAGCGTACCACCGAGAAATAGAATGAACATCGCAATGATCACTATCATGGTGACAAAAGCGACTAAGCGAGTGCTCAATTTTAAGGTAGGGGTGTACCTCATGCGTTCGGAGTTCCTTTCCTAACAGTGAGCATCGATCCCGACCGACAAGGCTCGATGACCATCAATTACAGCAAGTAATAGCTTGATTTTAGTCACTATACAAAAAAGCCGCGACATTCGCGGCTTTTTTCTAAAACTAATGACTTAGAACGGGATGTCGTCATCAAAATCCATCGGTGGCTCATTGTACTGAGGTTTTGGCTGTTGGGCTTGTTGCGGCTGAGCGTATTGCTGAGAAGGCTGGCTCGCTTGCTGTGCCGGTTGTTGCGGCTGACCCCAACCTTGCTGCTGTGGCTGGCCCATACCTTGACCTGGCGCACCGCCTTGAGCACGGCCACCTAGCATCTGCATCACGCCATTGTAGCCTTGTACAACCACTTCCGTCGTGTAACGGTCTTGACCACTTTGATCTTGCCATTTACGTGTTTGCAGTTGACCTTCAATATAGACTTGAGAGCCTTTACGCAGGTACTCACCTGCGACTTCTGCCAACTTACCAAACAGTGCCACGCGGTGCCATTCCGTTTTTTCGCGCTGCTCACCGGTTGCCTTATCACGCCAGCTTTCAGACGTTGCAATTGTGATGTTTGCCACTGCGCCACCGCTAGGCATGTAACGTACTTCCGGGTCACCGCCCAGGTTACCGACTAAAATTACTTTGTTTACTCCGCGGGTCGCCATGATTCGCTCCGTCCAAATTTGAGTGTTGATACCTAAATAGCGCATTAGAATAACACGCTTTGACGCGCTGATAAATTTCTATCCCAAGATTCTCTTCTCAGCTTCTCTTCACAAGAATCCTTCATCAAGAATTCCTTATCAAGATGGACACACTGCGAGCCCGAGCCAATCCCACGCCGATATTCTTTCGAGCAAACTCACGTCAGATTGCTGCTGAGCTATCCATCGATTACTTTTGCGCTTGAAGCGAGACGCAAAGCGACGGTCTTAAATCGCACTTGATGCGGTTTTGTACCACGCTAACGACTCGATTCACCGACTCATAGGTCTGCCATGCCCAAATCGTCTTACGCTCGTACTCTGCATTTTATCTGTAATAACAAAAACGACTCGCACCCGCACGTCGATGATATCCAGCGGGCGCTGCGAATCACCATCCATCGTATGGAGCCATCAGAGCTGATGCTGGCGCTGCAACAAGAACGCCATCGGATTCTGATATTTGACTACCAATTTGTGCATCAACAACAAGCGCAAATCGAAGCACTACCGCTTTTGAACAAACACTTTGAAGTGATTTTGATTAACTTGTATCAGCGCCTTTCCACCGATGAATTATTAACCTTTGGACATCTCAAGGGTCTGTTTTACTGCGACGACTCCCCAGAGGTGATCGCCAAAGGCTGCGCGGCAATCATTAATGGTGAAAATTGGTTACCTCGCAAAGTCACTGCACAATTGCTCTATCACTATCGCACGGTGATGAGCAGCCAAACGGCGACAGTGGTGCTCGACATCACCATGCGCGAGCTAGAAATTCTGCGCTGCCTTAAGAGTGGTGCGTCCAATGCACAGATCGCCGAGGACCTGTTCATCAGCGAATTCACGGTAAAATCGCACCTCTATCAAGCCTACAAAAAACTCAAGGTGCGAAATCGAGTCCAAGCGATGGAGTGGGCCAAAGCCAATCTCTGATAACGCTCTCGTTTATACAAACACAAATGAGCTCACACCCGCACATTTTAAGGCCGACAAGGAACGCTTTCATTCGCCATTTCCCACAGTCATGGTAAGGTATCGGCCATCAATCACATCGCAAAGTGTGATTACGTCGTTCACGTCAGTTTTTACGGCGCTCACTGGGTTAAAAAATTAAAAAAGGGTATTACTCATGATTAAAAAGTGCCTCTTCCCCGCGGCGGGCTATGGGACGCGTTTTCTTCCTGCCACCAAATCCATGCCAAAAGAGATGATGCCAGTGGTGAACAAGCCACTGATCGAATACGGTGTGGAAGAAGCGATTCAGGCCGGCATGAATGGCATGTGCATCGTGACAGGCCGTGGCAAGCATTCCATCATGGATCACTTTGATAAGAACTATGAGCTTGAGCACCAAATCAGCGGCACCAACAAAGAAGAGTTGCTGGTCGATATTCGTGACATCATCGACAGTGCTAACTTCACCTACATTCGCCAGCGTGAAATGAAAGGCCTTGGCCACGCGATCCTCACCGGGCGTGAACTGGTTGGCGATGAGCCGTTCGCTGTTGTCCTCGCGGATGACTTGTGTGTCAATGAGCAAGAAGGCGTACTGGCACAAATGGTCGCGCTATTTAAGCAGTTCCGCTGCTCAATTGTTGCTGTACAGGAAGTGCCAGAAGATGAAACCCACAAATACGGCGTTATCTCTGGTGAAATGATCAAAGACGACATTTTCCGCGTTGACGACATGGTAGAGAAGCCAGAGAAAGGTACAGCGCCAAGCAACCTTGCCATCATCGGCCGCTATATTCTCACTCCAGACATCTTTGAGTTGATCGAAAATACGGAGCCAGGTAAAGGTGGCGAAATCCAAATCACCGACGCGCTGCTCAAACAAGCCAAAGCAGGCTGCGTACTGGCTTACAAATTCAAAGGCAAACGCTTTGACTGCGGCAGCGTCGAAGGTTACATCGAGGCCACCAACTACTGCTTCGAAAACCTCTACCTCAAAGACACCAAAACCTCTGAGCTAGGTAAACAAGCCACAACCAAAGAGAGCTAATCTCTCTAGATTCAGTGCGAGTAGGCCTCCCCTACTCGCCCTTTTTTTCCCTCCCTACCATAAACTCAAAACTAGGCACTAGAAACTAGGAACTAGGAACTAGGAACTAGGAACTAGGAACTAGGAACTAGCACCTCCAAACACTGTTCTTCCATCCAGTATTTTATTTGCACATTGCTCACACTGTGTAATACTTGTGCCACTATTTTTTGCCCTGAGTGATAACAATGGATCAGATAGAAGTCCGCGGTGCGCGCACCCATAACTTAAAAAATATCAACCTCACCATCCCACGCGATAAGCTGATTGTCATCACTGGCCTATCCGGTTCAGGTAAATCCTCTCTGGCGTTCGATACGCTCTATGCCGAAGGGCAACGACGCTACGTGGAATCACTCTCGGCGTACGCACGTCAATTTTTGTCCTTGATGGAAAAGCCCGACGTCGACCACATTGAAGGTCTCTCTCCTGCCATTTCCATTGAGCAGAAGTCCACCTCACACAACCCTCGTTCAACCGTCGGCACCATCACTGAGGTCTACGATTACTTGCGTCTGCTCTACGCACGTGTAGGTGAGCCGCGCTGTCCTGATCATCATGTTCCACTCGCCGCGCAAACCATCTCACAGATGGTCGATAAAGTGTTGGCGATGCCAGAAGGGACAAAACTGATGCTGCTGGCGCCGATTGTCAAAGAGCGTAAGGGCGAGCACGTCAAAACGCTGGAAACCTTGGCAGCGCAAGGCTTTATCCGCGCCCGTATTGATGGGGAAACCTGCGATTTATCCGATCCACCAACGCTAGAACTGCACAAGAAACACACCATCGAGGTTGTGGTCGATCGCTTTAAAGTGAGAGCCGACTTGCAGCAGCGCTTAGCCGAATCGTTTGAAACCACCCTAGAGCTGTCGGGCGGGATTGCAGTGGTCGCGCCGATGGAGGGCAACGACGAGGAGATCGTGTTCTCTGCTAACTTTGCTTGTCCCCATTGTGGCTACAGCATGCAAGAGCTTGAACCGCGCTTGTTCTCGTTCAACAACCCAGCCGGCGCCTGTCATACCTGTGATGGCCTTGGCGTTCAGCAATACTTTGACCCTGCACGCGTGATTTTGGATGAGTCACTCAGTTTAGCAGAGGGTGCTATCCGCGGTTGGGATCAGAAAAACTACTACTATTTCCAAATGCTGACGTCGCTCGCCAACCATTATCAGTTTGACCTGAACGCACCCTTTAAGTCTCTGCCAAAGAAAATTCGCGATGTGATTCTCACCGGCTCTGGCAGAACGGAAGTGGAGTTTAACTACATCAATGATCGCGGGGATATTCGCGTTAAACGTCATCCGTTTGAAGGCATTCTCAATACCTTGGAGCGCCGCTATCGCGATACTGAATCTAACTCGGTACGCGAAGATTTGGCCAAGTACATTTCAACCAAAACCTGTAGCAGCTGTGACGGTAGCCGACTGCGCCTTGAAGCGCGCAATGTGTTCATTGGCGATACGACGCTGCCGGAAATTGTCGAACTCAGTATTGCCGATGCACTGACCTTCTTCCATGAATTGACTCTGGAAGGTCAGCGCGCACAAATTGCCGAGAAAGTGATGAAAGAGATCAACGACCGCTTGCAGTTTTTGGTCAATGTCGGTCTCAACTACCTCAACCTATCCCGCAGCGCCGAGACACTCTCCGGTGGTGAAGCGCAACGGATCCGCCTTGCCAGTCAAATTGGTGCCGGTTTAGTTGGCGTGATGTATGTACTGGATGAGCCTTCGATTGGTCTTCATCAGCGTGATAACGAGCGCCTGCTCAAGACGTTGACTCACCTGCGCGATCTTGGCAACACCGTGCTCGTCGTGGAGCACGATGAAGACGCCATCCGTATGGCGGATCACGTGATTGATATCGGTCCGGGCGCGGGCGTTCATGGCGGCAATGTAGTGGCAGAAGGCACCATGGAAGAGATCATTGCCAATCCGAACTCTCTCACGGGCCAATACCTCAGCGGTCAAAAGCAGATCCGAGTTCCAACGGAGCGCACGCCTAAGGATCCGAAAAAAGTCGTGCAGCTCATTGGCGCGACGGGCAACAACCTCAAAGATGTCACGCTGGAGATCCCTGTTGGGCTGTTTAGTTGCATCACCGGGGTGTCTGGCTCAGGCAAATCGACCTTAATCAACGATACGTTCTTTAAAATTGCCCACACCGAGCTCAATGGTGCGACGACCGCCACACCCGCGCCGTATAAAACCATCAAAGGGCTACAACATTTTGACAAGGTGATCGACATCGATCAAAGCCCGATTGGTCGCACTCCGCGCTCAAATCCAGCGACCTACACCGGTATTTTTACACCCATTCGTGAGCTGTTTGCTGGCACACAGGAGTCACGCTCTCGTGGTTACAAACCGGGCCGGTTCAGTTTCAACGTGCGCGGCGGGCGTTGTGAAGCTTGCCAAGGTGATGGTGTGATCAAGGTGGAAATGCACTTCTTGCCAGATGTGTATGTCCCTTGTGACGTCTGTAAAGGCAAACGCTACAACCGCGAAACCTTAGAAGTGCGCTACAAAGGCAAAACCATTGACGAAGTGTTAGAGATGACGGTCGAAGACGCACGAACCTTCTTCGATCCAGTTCCTGTGATTGCTCGCAAGTTGCAAACCTTGATGGATGTGGGCTTGTCTTACATTCGCCTAGGTCAAGCGGCCACGACCCTCTCCGGGGGGGAAGCGCAGCGCGTTAAATTGGCGCGTGAGCTCTCTAAGCGCGATACCGGCAAAACACTTTACATTCTCGATGAGCCGACCACAGGTTTGCACTTCCACGATATCGAGCAGCTGTTGGCCGTGTTGCACCGCCTGCGTGATCACGGCAATACCGTTGTGGTGATTGAGCACAACCTCGATGTGATTAAAACTGCAGACTGGATCGTCGATTTGGGGCCAGAAGGGGGGCAAGGCGGCGGTGAAATTATTGCAAGCGGAACACCGGAAGATGTGGCCTTAGTCGAAGGCTCACACACAGCGCGCTTCCTTAAGCCTATGTTAAAGTAAGCAATAGTAGTAAAAGTGAATAAAAAAATAGTAAAGTAAACGGGCTGGCGTGCTTCTTAGTGCCAGCCCGTTTTATTTGCTGGAAAGGAACACTATGGCAACCACCCACGTGGCAGGCACGCAGCTTCAAGCACGCACACAAGCTCGCCCTCTAACGAAACCTTTCTTGGCTATGATTGGCCTAGTCTACCTTGTCGCGATGCATTTCTTCATGCCGAACCCAGGCGGTTCAGGCTTGGCCCTTGCCTTTAACCCACCCACTTGGCTGCTGAGCTCAGTCGCCATCGCTCTTGGGCTTTATCAAGTTGGGACACGTGGCCAAATTCGTTACAACAAATTGACCATAGGTCTGTTTCTTTGTTGTGTGATCATGACCGTGCCCGTGCTCTATCCGCACTCTGAGCTGTCGTTGTCGGTCGCGCGATTAAGCGGATTGTGGGCCGGTTTTTTGCTGTTTGCCGTGCTGCAACAATTTCGTTTTAGTAACCCTCAGCGTCAAAGGCTGTTGTGGTTTGTGGTTATCGCCGTGTTCATTGAGGCCTTGTTTGGCTGGGTACAGTACCTAGTACTCGAACCCGGCAATCCCTTTGGCTATAACACCGACGCCAATCGTCCTTACGGCATTTTTCAGCAACCAAACGTCATGGCGAGCTTCTTAGCCACAGGGCTTGCGCTGTCTGGCTATTTTCTGACCCGTCAACCCATTAAATATCAAAGAAAAGTCAGCCATGTGGCGCTACTCTATCTGGTACCGGCCATCGTGCTGCCCCTACTGGTAGTGCTCGCCTCTCGGACGGGTTGGCTCAGTGCGCTACTGGTCGTCGTGCTGCTGATCCCTTATTTGATGCGCTTTGCCACCAAAAAACGCACCGTCGGTTGGCTCGTCTCTGTGCTTATTGGCGTCACCATTGGCTTAGGGACCACGTTAATCGGTGAGAACAACACCCTAGCAGAGCGAAAGG
>NZ_JCBDGX010000062.1:0-19906 GCF_059834345.1 Vibrio sp. R11-SG3-ISO3-SZ | reverse complement strand
ATCGCGCAAGATGCCTTTGCCACGCTTCACACTGACCACCCAGAGTATCCACATCGACAAAAACGTGATTCCAAACGCACTCCACACATAGCCGGCATAACCGCCCATTGCCCAAAAATCACTTAAGCTATCAAAATGCATGGTTAGGCCTCCTGCTTCGATTCTTCTGTGGCGAGTTGAACCACCCACGGGCGATGGCTCTCTTTAGCCAAAATTTCATTTCTCAAGCGAACCATGGTCAGGCTGGCAAAGAAAAACGCAAAACCAAAGATGTTCAAGAGTAAAGGCCACAGCATGTTCGCCGAGATAGACGGCTTTTCGAACTTGGTGATGGTGGCGCCCTGATGCAAGGTGTTCCACCATTCCACTGAGAAGTGAATGATAGGCAAATTAACCACACCAACAATCGCTAAAATACCGGCTGCTTTGGCGGCGGTTTTTTGATCATCAAACGCGTGATACAGCGCAATCACGCCAAGGTAGAGAAACAACAGAATCAACTCAGATGTTAGGCGAGCGTCCCATACCCACCATGTACCCCACATCGGTTTGCCCCACACGGCCCCCGTTAATAAGGCAATGAAGGTGTACACCGCGCCAATTGGCGCCATCGCAGAGGCTGCCATATCCGATAAGCGGACTTGCCACACCAATCCGATAAACGCGGCGATCGCCATTGACATGTAGACGCCCATCGACCAGATCGCAGAGGGTACATGGATATAGATGATTCTAAAACTGTCGCCTTGTTGGTAGTCAGAAGGCGCAAAGGCCAGCCCCCACACGGTTCCGGCGACGAGACACACCAAGGCTAAAACGGAAAACCAAGGTAAGCACTTACCGCACAATCGGTAAGCGGCTTCTGGCTTGGCATAAGGATGGAGCCATTTCCACATCGTTTTACTCACTCTTACTTCTGGGCACCGTCCCGCAAAATTCATCAACGGGTCATTCGGTCGGTTTATTTATTGTCGTTATGTTTTATTTATGACCATTATGTCATGTATAGAAAGGGAATTTTTCGTGCTTGATTCAAAACAATCAAGTCACGCTTACCCTAAGTGCTGCACTGATCGCAAATGGCGTTAACGTCATCGATCCCACCAGCATGGCACCGAGTATCGCTAACTGTCCGTTATACGCCATGCCAAGCGATGCCGCATCAATCGCGGAGGTCGCAAAAATCAAAATAGGTATATAGAGCGGCAGCACCAATAAACTCAGCAACACGCCACCTTTCTGCAGACCAACGGTCAGCGCAACGCCTATCGCTCCAATAAAGCTCAGCGTGGGTGTACCAATCAAGAGTGTCAGCACGACACCAAGCCAAGTATTAAAATCCAGCGATAGTAATATGGCGAGCAGCGGGCTAATCAGAATGAGCGGCAATCCCGTTAACAGCCAGTGTGCCACCACCTTTGACATCACCACCAGCGGCAATGGAATGGGCATCAGCATCATCTGCTCAAGTGAACCGTCTTGGAAGTCATCCCTAAACAGGCGCTCTAAGGAGAGCAGCGCCGACAACAGTGCCGCGACCCAAACGATGCCTGCAGCAATGCGAGCCAACAAATTGGGCTCAGGCCCGATGCTGAGCGGAAAGAGCGTGATGACAATAATAAAGAACCACAATGGGTTAAAAATATCCGCTTGACGGCGAAACGCGATCAGCAACTCACGGCGAATTATCGTGTTCATAGCTGCGAGCATGGCTAGTCACCTAACTTAATTTTTCTAAGGATGGGATTGTCGGCAAACATGTCTTGGTGCGTCGTCAAAATCACTATGCCCCCTTGCTCTGCATGTTGCAGAAAGAGCGCTTCTAACACCTTGACGCCTTGCTTATCGATGGCCGTGAGAGGCTCATCTAAAATCCACAATTTATGTTCACTGAGCCACAACCTTGCCAATGCTACTCGTCGCTGTTGCCCCGCAGACAGCTGCCCAACGGGAACATCCTCTCGCCCTGCCAATCCAACTTTGACCAGAGCGTTATAGATATCGGTTTTCGTGAGCGCTTGCTGGCTGTGCAGGCCGAGATAAAAACGCAAATTTTCGTACGCGGTGAGTTCGCGCTTGATGCCGGTCTGGTGGCCGAGAAACAGCAAGTCTTGATGGAAAGCTTCACGATTGGAGAGCACAGATTCACCACGCCAAGCAATGTCTCCGCACTCTTTGTCACCAAGACCCGTAATAATGCGCAGCAACGTCGTTTTTCCGGTGCCGTTGCGCCCTTCAATTTGTACTAATTCACCTGGCTCTATATCGAAAGAGAGCGATTCAAACAACACTCTTTCATCTCGGATCGCCGTCAGTTGCGAGACTTGTAACATGTATGACCAATCAACCATTTTCGAGCCGCTAGTTTACCACAGCCTTTTCACGACAAAACTACCAACACTGACCTAGGCTCACGAAACTACGTAAGATTCTGTTAATAATTGATTATGTTTATGCTTTCGGCGTGAAAATTGTGATTTACAGCGATGTGAATTTCACACTCTACCCCTTATGGATAGGGTGAAAGAAAAAAGGATGCCTGAATGGGCATCCTCAATATTTGCGACACTGCTAATTTGATAATGTCACTTTCGTACCGGGCGTTTGCGCGCCTCTTGACGTCTTGGTGTGCTCTGGAGTGGAGGAATCTTCTCCTCTCCCGCTAATTTCTTCTGTAATGACATCATCAGCTCCGCTTCCGCCTTGGGAAGCTCACACTGTTCAATCAACTCATCCAAATCAGCCCCGAGTTGGACCATTTTGGTCGCTCTTGAATAGAGACGCCCATCACTGTCCTCTTGCTCAAGTTCTGTCACGCGTTCATTGAGGTGCTGAATGATGTCCTGCTGCTCGCTGATCCTTTGTCCAAGTCCAACAACAACCGAGCGCACTTCTAAAAGCTGCTTATTGGCCTTTTGCAGCTCTTTATCAAAATGCCGTTGCTGCTGGCGAAAATGATCGGCCGTTCTCACTTGACCTCGCTTGAGGCGAAACAGCGCAAGCAAAAGAAACAAAAAGACGAACGCCACCGCCCCTGCTAACACAGGTGCGGGAGCCACAGCGAAGATATCCATTATAGGTGAGCCATCTCATCCCATTCTTCGTCAGTCAACAGCTTGTTCAAGTCGACAAGGATAAGTAGCTTACCATCACGGTTGCTGACACCCTGAATGAACTTGGCGCTTTCGTCAGTGCCGACACTTGGTGTTGTATCGATTTCAGAAGAACGGAGGTAAACCACTTCAGCCACACTATCAACCAGAATACCGATCACTTGGTGCTCAGACTCAATCACAATGATGCGAGTGTTGTCAGTGATCTCACCTTCCATGAGACCAAAACGTGAACGCGTATCGATGACAGTGACGACGTTACCACGAAGGTTGATAATACCCAGTACATAGTCTGGCGCACCCGGTACTGGTGCGATTTCGGTGTAACGCAGCACTTCACGCACTTGCATTACGTTAATACCGTAAGTTTCTTCTTCTAGTTGGAACGTCACCCACTGAAGTACTTCGTCATTGGACTGGTCTTTTCTTACTTCGACTTCATTCGTTTGAGACATACCTATTCCTCTCTGCCCAAATTGGCCTTAAATGAACTTATTTATCTAGTGCTTTAACATCAAGTCCTGCATTAAGCATAGCTATCAATGCCTCAACGTGAACCAAAGCACACATTTTTTCTTTTACCATACCCGCAAGCCACGGACGCTTCCCGGCAGTCACACGCCAGCGGACCTTTTCAGGGCTGAGCGACTCAGTACCCAGCAATTGCGTGCTTGCTAGTCCCCAAAGGCTCTCACCAAGCATGACAATGTATTGATATTCGTCTTTATGGCTATCATCTTTCAGCTTTTCGGCCATCACCCATTTCGCGGTATCCACCACATCAAGCTGAGAATCCCGATTGGTTTGTAAACCCAAATACCAAGTTGGTCGACCAATTAAATGATTCAGATCGCCAATACGGTGAATGCCGCCAAGCTCATCGAGTGGCACCGCAAAGGTCACGCCATTCACCTCAAAGTAGAGTACCTGAAACGATACGTGACGCTCGGTACTTTGCCAGCTGTCTAGCGCATTGCCACTGGATGTCTCGAGTTCGCTCTGCACCTCGACCGTGGATTCAATATGCTGCTCCACTTCAGCAATAGGTACTTCAGCAATCGGCTCCTCTGCGACAGGAAACTCAGCGATGGGCACCTCATCGACCACCTCAGTTAGTGGCGGTTCGAACGTCGCAACGTCCTCTTCGACGAACGCCTCCGCCTCTTGTGTTGGGGCTAGGGGTTCATCGATCACCCAATCTTGAATCTCTTCGACTTCTGGCTTCACAATGTCAGGTTCAACCTGAGCAATCGCCGCCGTATTCTGCTCCATGACCTCTTCTAATTGTAAGTCAGCAACAGGATTCGTCGACTCGAGCTGTTTAAGCAGTCTTTCTACGTCCTCAAGATTGGGCACTTCCAAATCGACCGTCGACTGTAAGATGTAGCTGTTTTCAGCCACGGGCTGCACTTGTGGCTCTGGCTCCCATGACGTTTCAACCGCATGCATTGGCTCGACTGTGTCCGACGATTCATCTTGTGGCGCGGCGACCTGAGTCTCTTCTAGCTCCACCTCTTCGTCGAGCAAAGCGGCAAAATAATCATCCAGTGCCTGTTCACCTGACAGCAACGCGTTGTTACTCATTGAGCGCTAACCTCTCTAAATGAATCAACAGCTGCTTGTAGGCAAACACACCGCGACTGCCTGCCGCAAAGTGTGAGACAGGTAAATGCTTTAAGCTCGCATCACGAAATTTGGTATCAATCGGAATGGCCGAAGACCACACCTGATTCGGGTAATCTTTCTTAAGCTGCTGCAGGGTTTGCAGCGACGCGCGAGTCCGCTTGTCGTACATGGTGGGGACTATCGTCACTTTGAATGCACGATTACGAGACTTCTGCATGATCGCCAACGTGCGAACCATGCGCTCTAAGCCTTTCATGGCCAAAAACTCGGTCTGAACCGGAATCAAAATTCGATCGCTCGCCGCCAAAGCATTGACCATCATCACCCCTAGGATAGGTGGGCAATCAATCAACACATAATCGTATTGATCTCGAATCGCGAGCAAAGCGCGCTTTAGAATTAACCCCATACCGCTGCGATTACCCATCACGCGATCCAGCGTCGCTAAAGACATGTGCGCCGGAATCAGATCAATGCCTTCAATGTCCGAGTTCATGATCAAAGGGTTGACGGTGCTTGGGGTATAATCCTTGAGCTGAAAAAGATCAAACAAACTGGCAGGTACGCTGTCGGAATCATAACCAAGATAGGTCGTCAAAGAGGCATGCGGATCGGTATCGACCAATAACACCCGTTTACCTTGCTGGCTTAATAGGCCGGCCAGCGTAATGGTGGTGGTGGTTTTGCCTACGCCGCCTTTTTGGTTTGCAATACTCCAAACTATCATGTCGCCACCTCTACGCGAGTCCAAGCTCAACCAACATTCGCTCTGGAATGCGGTCTAGAGGTAGATCTTCACTGGAGAGTCCGGCTTTAGCCACAGCTTGAGGCATGCCATACACCACACAGCTCTCTTCATCCTGCGCCCAAATCGTTGCGCCGGCATTTTTCAGCATTCGTGCGCCTTCACGACCATCCGCCCCCATACCCGTCAGTACCATCGACAACACTTGGTCACCATACACTTTGGCTGCACTGCCAAAGGTGACATCGACACAAGGTTTGTAGTTCATCCGCTCGCCACCATCAATCACACGCAATTTAGCGCTACCTGGGCGGCCATCAATCATCATCTGCATACCACCTGGCGCGAGATAAGCCACACCTGGTCTTAGCATATCGCCATCTTCTGCTTCTTTAACGGTGATTTTACACAGCGAGTTTAAGCGACTCGCAAACGCCGCGGTAAACGTCGCAGGCATGTGCTGAATAAGCACGATTGGATGCGGATAGCTTGCGGGTAATTTGGTGAGAATTTTTTGCAAGGCGACCGGGCCACCGGTGGAGGTTCCGATAGCCGTTAACTGATATTTTTTACCACTGGCTTTAAAGCGCGTCGCATTCACCGCCGGACGCGACTGTGTGGCGGCGCTTGGTGCCGTTCTTGCTGTTGAGGTTGAACGAAGCGCAGATGAGGTCGGCGTGCTTCTTGGCGCGGCCGTCGCCGGTTTTGCCACCGGACGGCGCATAAAGGTTCGACGCGAAGCGATTTGCAACACTCTTTGTTGCAGTAACGTCACCGCTTCATCTCGATTGCGCGCGATGTCTTCAAACTTTTTCGGCAAAAAGTCCAACGCTCCGGCTTCCAGCGCATCGAGGGTCGCTTTCGCACCATCGTGCGTCAATGATGAAAACATCAAAATCGGAACAGGACTTTGCGCCATAATTTCGCGGACGGCAGTGATGCCGTCCATAATAGGCATTTCGATGTCCATAGTGATGACGTCAGGCTTAAGCGACAGTGCTTTTTGCACCGCCTCTTTGCCGTTGGTTGCGACATCCATCACTTCAAGCTTAGGCTCAGAGTTAATGATCTCGCTAACACGACGGCGAAAGAAGCTCGAATCGTCAACAACTAATACTTTGATTGCCATATAAATCCTTCTATTTACGCACCGTTAGATGCGTGATGCCGCTGCGTATTGTTTCAGCAGATCAGGCACATCAAGAATCAAAGCAATGTGACCATCACTGGTAATCGTTGCCCCCGCCATACCCGGCGTCCCTTGCAACAACTTATCAAGCGGCTTGATGACGACTTCTTCTTGTCCAATCAAGGTATCCACAACAAAGCCAACACGCTGGCTTCCTAGTTGAACGATAACCACATGACCATGCCCTTTACGTAGCTCGACTTTCCCCGCACTCGGCGCTAGCCAGTTTTGCAGATAGAATAGCGGAATGGATTTGTCTCGAACGATGATGGTCAATTGGCCGTCGACGACGTTAGTGCGGCTCAAATCCAAATGGAAGATCTCGTTGACACTTGCCAAAGGCAACGCAAATGGATGCCCGGCCACCCCAACCATCAAGGTTGGCAAAATCGCCAGTGTCAGAGGTACTTTGATCGTAATCTTGGTGCCTTTACCGAGCTCTGAGTCAATATCGATCGAGCCGTTTAAGGTATTGATGGCCGTTTTCACCACGTCCATACCCACACCGCGACCAGAGATGTCAGAAATCTTCTCTTTACTTGAGAAACCTGGCATGAAGATCAGGTTGAAACACTCTTTGTCTGTGAGGCGAGACGCTGCGTCTTCATCCATCATGCCACGTTTAACGGCAATCGCACGGAGCTTATCTGGGTCCATACCGCCACCGTCATCGACAATAGCCAGTTCAATATGATCACCTTCTTGCGAGGCAGACAGAATCACTTTACCCGTGCGCGGCTTGCCAGCGGCAACGCGATCGTCGGGCATTTCTACACCGTGATCCACCGAGTTTCGAACCAAGTGGATCAATGGATCGGCAAGCGCCTCAACTAGGTTTTTATCTAAGTCTGTCTCTTCACCGCGCATTTCCAGCGTGATGTCTTTGTTCAGGCTACGCGCCAAGTCTCGAACTACTCGCGGGAAACGACCAAACACTTTCTTAATCGGCTGCATGCGCGTTTTCATGACCGCGCCTTGCAAGTCCGCAGTGACAACGTCTAGGTTTGCGACCGCTTTAGACATCTCTTCATCGTTGCTATTAAGCCCCAAACTGAGTAAGCGGTTTCGCACCAACACTAGCTCGCCCACCATGTTCATGATGACATCGAGGGTTGAAGTATCCACACGGACCGTGGCTTCCGCTTGAGGTTTCTTGGCCGGAGCAGACGCCTCTTTCTTCGCTGGAGGTGGCGCTGCCTCTGCCTTCTCGGCAGGGGCTGGTTTTGCAGCAGGCTGCGCTTTCGGAGCCGCCGCTGGAGCCGGTTGACTTGGTGCAGAAGATGGCGTCGCAGCAGGTTTAGGTGGCACTGGCTTCGTGGCCGCTTCGAGTTCTTCCACTGATGGACCTTTACCTGCACCATGCAGGTTGTCCAACAGCTTCTCGAACTCTTCATCAGTCATTAAATCGCCATCACCAGCCGCAGGGCTCGGTGGTGGAGGTGGCGGCGGAGCAGACGCCGCTGCCGCTTCATTTTCACCTGGTCCTTTGCCGACCCCGTGAAGTTCATCAAGCAGCTTTTCAAATTCATCATCGGTGATATCACCGCTCATGTCTGCACTTGGCGCTGGAGCAGCTGATGACTGCGCTTCGGCTTCTTTACCAGGTGCACTGCCCTTGCCGTGAAGCTCATCAAGTAGCTTTTCAAATTCGTCTTGGGTGATTTCGTCGATAGAACCGCCAGAGCCTGACGGGGCTGCATCTGCAGTTGGCGCTTCCCCGATAGGTTCTTCGACTACAGGTTCTTCGACCACAACCGGCTCTTCGACGACAGGCTCAGGCTCAACGGGCGCTTCGGCTTGGGGCACCTCATCTTCTGAAGCCGGTTTGCTTAGACGATGGAGTTCCTCAAGAAGCGCAGGGTCAGCAGGCGTTAACGGGTCTCTGTCTTGGACAGCCTGAAACTGTTCATTGACGGTGTCGAGTGCTTGCAGCATGGTATCCATCAAGCCAGAATCGACCTGACGCTGGCCATTACGCAGCGTATCAAACACATTCTCTGCGCCGTGACATGTGTCAACAAGCTCAGTCAAAGAGAGAAACCCTGCGCCCCCTTTCACCGTGTGGAAACCACGGAAAATGGCGTTGAGCAAATCTCTGTCATCTGGGTTGTTTTCCAATTCTACCAACTGCTCAGACAGTAGTTCTAGAATCTCACCCGCTTCTACCAAAAAGTCCTGAAGAATATCTTCGTCTAAATCAAAGCTCATATGTTACCTCTAAAACCCAAGACTAGAGAGCAAGTCGTCCACTTCGTCTTGTGATGAAACGGCATCATCCCTTTCATGAGGGTTAAGGATTGGCCCTTCCGGATCCGTAGATGCTTTATTCTTGTTATCTGTGCTGCCTTCCAACTGGCTTGCGCCAAACGCAGTGAGAATCTCAACTAATCGTGCTTCAACTTCACTAACCAAAGTAATCACGCGTCTAATAATTTGTCCGGTCAAATCTTGGAAATCTTGAGCCATCAGTATTTCCGTCAACTGACCGCGTAACTCTGAACTGTCGCCTTCGACTTGACCGAGCAGGTCATCAATGCGGTGGCACAAGGCTTTGAACTCTGCAAGGTCAATGCGCCCGTGCATCAATTCGTTCCACTGAGGACGTACCTTCAGTAGCCCTTCGTGCAGATTGTCTGCAATCGGCATACAACGGTCGACGGCATCCATGGTTTTGTTCGCGGCGACTTCTGTCTTGTCAATGACGTATTGGAGGCGATCCCTTGCATCAGGAATTTCGTCATTCGCGATTTCGTTAACTCGTTCGCTGAGCGTAAACTGCTTGATAGACTCGTGCAGATCACGGGTTAACTCGCCAATCTCTTGAAGCATCGGATTGGCATTTGATTCATGAATGTCTTTAACAAGAAGGTCTGCTTCCTGCTGTTGACCGTTTTCTAATAGTTCGACAAGTTGTTTTGCCTGTTCTAATGAAATCATTCTGAATTTGGCCTATTGCGCCACGTCGTCAATTCCTTGACTTATAAACGCTCAAAAATTTTGTCTAGTTTTTCTTTTAGTGTTGCCGCGGTAAATGGCTTAACGATGTAGCCGTTCACACCCGCTTGTGCCGCCTCAATGATCTGTTCACGCTTTGCTTCCGCAGTAATCATCAAAACAGGAAGGTGCTTAAGCTCAGCATCGGCGCGAATGTGTTTGAGTAGGTCAATACCTTGCATGCCTGGCATGTTCCAGTCGGTCACGACAAAGTCGAAATCACCTTTTTTCAGCATAGGTAACGCAGTCAAACCATCGTCGGCTTCTTGAGTGTTATTAAAACCCAAGTCACGAAGTAAGTTCTTAACGATTCGGCGCATTGTTGAAAAGTCATCAACAATTAGGATTTTCATGTTTTTATTCAAAATTGCCTCCACTGAGTTTGATATCAGTGATGTTAGTCATTATTTGTCCAAGCACTCAACTTTGTGCGTAGACGTTGCATTGATTGGCTTAGTATCTGGCTAACGCGTGACTCGCTAACCCCAATTACCTCACCGATTTCTTTCAAGTTTAACTCTTCATCGTAATAAAGCGAAAGTACTAGTGCCTCTCGTTCTGGTAGAGATTTGATCGAGTCGACAAGTGCGGTGCGAAAATACTCATCTGCCACCCCTTTAAAAGGGACATTGTCTTCCTCTTGGTCCTCAGGCGAAATCGAATCTTCCGAGACGCCTAAATCCTCTATCCCAACCAAACGTGAACAGTTAATGTCCGTTAGTATGGTGTGGTACTGATCCAGGCTGATGCCCATAAACTGCGCCACTTCCGCATCGGTTGGGTCTCGATTCAGTTGCCCTTCCAACGAGGCGATAGCTTGACTGATTTCTCGATTGTTCTTATGCACAGAGCGAGGAACCCAGTCTCCACGTCGGATGTCATCCAACATCGCGCCTCGAATCCGTATGCCCGCATACGTTTCAAAACTGGCGCCTTTACTACCATCGTAGTTTTTTTGTGCCTCTAGCAGACCAATCATGCCCGCCTGAATAAGATCTTCTACCTGCACACTCGGAGGCAAACGTCCAAGCAAATGGTGAGCAATACGCTTCACCAGCACCGAGTATTTTTCTAAAAACGCTCGCTGGCTATCGTGATTGGCATATTGGTCGTAGGTCAGGGCCTTATTCACCAAACGGTTCCTCTAGCATCTCATTCTTATTTACTAAGCGTTCTACAAAAAACTCAAGATGTCCACTCGGTACTTTCGGAATTGGCCAAGTGAGCGCTTTACTGGCCAATGAACCGATGGCGAGAGCAGCAGGGGAGCGCGGGAAGGCGTCCACAACAATCTTTTGCTTTTTAACGGCTTGTCGAACTTTATCATCTAAAGGAATACATGCTACGAGCTCAAGACTCACATTCAAGAATCGCTCTGTGACCAAGGTCAACTTTGCGAACAATTCTCGGCCTTCTCGATAGCTTCTGACCATATTTGCAACAATTTTGAATCGCTGCACTTGGTGGTCCTTGTTCAATAGTTTAATTAAAGCATACGCATCGGTAATTGACGTAGGTTCATCACACACGACGACAACCACATCTTGGGCCGCGCGCGAAAAACTCACTACCATATCAGAAATGCCTGCCGCTGTATCAATCAACAGCACATCCATTTCGTCTTCGAGACTGCCAAAAGCGCGAATCAAGCCCACATGTTGCGCGTGGGAGAGTTCGGTCATCGACTGTGTCCCTGATGTTGCAGGAATGATGCGAATACCGTGTGGCCCTTCAACGATGGCGTCTTGCAGGTCACACTCTCCGGCCAATACATGGCCTAAATTGCGTTTAGGTCGAATGCCGAGCATCACGTCCACGTTGGCCAGACCTAAGTCAGCATCGAGCACCATGACTTTTTTACCTTGGCGCGCCATACAAATTGCCATGCCTAAGGTTACGTTTGACTTACCAACTCCGCCTTTGCCTCCGGTTACCGAAATAACTTTAGTCAACGAGGGTTGGGTTAAGCGGCGTAGCCCGCTAGCTTGGTCTTGAATCATATTCTTCGTCATAATCGTCCGCCGCCTAGAACCTGTCTGCGTCACTATTCCAATAGTGAGGTTCGTTATCTGTCGACTTCTCTAGCAACTCATTTGCTTTCGCTACCATGTATTTTGGCTGAGCAATCACAATGTCTTCTGGTACACGCTGTCCATTCGCGATATACGCGACGGGCAGTGCGTTTTGCACCACAACACTGACAAACTCTCCCAAACTCAGTGACTCATCGAGCTTGGTCAAAATACATCCAGAAAGTGGAATACGTTTAAAGTGATCAATGGTCTCTTGTAATACTTTGCGCTGCGCCGTGGCAGGCAGTACCAAGTAGCTATGAATCACTTCACCAATTTCGTGCATTAGGGTGTCAAGCTGCTCTGACAATCGGACATCGCGCTGTCCCATGCCGGCAGTATCGACCAAAATTAGGCGACGATTTCTCAACTGATAAATAACATCGGCTAATTCATTGGAATCTTTAGCAACTTTTACTGGGCACCCCATAATTCGACCATAAATAGCCAACTGTTCATGAGCACCAATTCGATAAGTGTCTGTGGTCACAAGCGCCACGTTGTCCGCGCCAAACTCCATGGCAGCGCGTGCGGCCAATTTGGCCACCGTCGTGGTTTTCCCCACACCGGTTGGGCCAAGTAATGCGACCACACCACCGCGTTTAAGGATGTCTTGTTTGGAGATAGGGATCTGGTCTGAGACTAAACCCAGCAACGCTTTCCACGCTTTGGTAGGCGGCGTGTCTTCAGGTATGTAACACGCTAATTGATCGGCCAAATCCGAAGAGACGCCCATCCGCTCAAGGCGCTTAATTAACATGGCTCTAAGGGGCTCTCTTCGCTCCACTTCTTGCCACATTAACCCCGATACTTGATGCTCAAGCAGACGACGAATCGAGGACATTTCCTCTTTCATCTCTTCAAAATCTTCGTTGGGCATCGCTGACTCTTGCGCGCGACCACGCTCATAACGAGAAGGATCCAAGCGCGCAGCCGGTTTTTCAATACGGCGGTCTTCTGCAATCAGCTTGGCCAAAGGCGAATCTTCACGTACGCGAACATCGTTATCCTGACCTGATTTATAAGAGGTATTTTGACGCTTCAACAACGCCGCCAGCGAGTCTTCTTCTTCCTCATCACGAGGCGGAGTCCCGCCACGATATTGGGCCAGCATATTGGCAAAACGTTTGGTCATCGAACGTCCAGAATCACCTTGTGATTGTAGGCTCACCTTATCATCATCAAGGCGACGCTGATTCGATGAGGCTAAGCTCGCACTGGCTTGGCTATGCTGGTTAGCGGACTGAGAGGCGGGGACATGTCGTGGGTTGGAGTTGTAGCTGTGACTTGGCGCCGCTCGCTTCGCTGCGGAATCTCCGTCAACAGCCGCCACGATTTCTACGCCACCAGCGACTTTTTTGTTCGACATGATTACTGCGTCATCGCCTAACTCTGCTTTCACTTGAAGCAGAGCGCCACGCATGTCTTTTGCAAAAAATCGTTTAATTTTCAAATTAGATACCGTGTTTTACCGACTCTGTTCTAGTTACCGACAGCTTGAACAATGCGGATTTGTTTTTCGTCAGGTATTTCTTGGTATGACAGCACACGCAGTGATGGAATCGTATTCTTCACGAACTTGGCTAAGGTTGAACGCAACACCCCTGATGTCAGGAGCACAGCAGGCTCACCTTTGAGCTCTTGTTCTTGTGTGGCATGGCTCAGTGATGATTGCAATCGCTCTGCCAAACCAGGTTCTATCCCTGCGGACTCTCCTCCCGAAGCTTGCATTGTTTGATGCAATATTTGTTCCAGTTCAGGAATCAAGGTAATAACCGGCAACTCTGGCTCTATACCGTTGATTTCCTGAACGATTAAGCGCTTCAATGAGATTCGTGCAGCGGCCGTTAGGATGTCGGGTTCTTGACTCTTTGATGAGTATTCCGACAAGGTCTGAACGATGGTACGAATGTCTCGAATGGGCACGGCTTCGTTGAGTAAGTTTTGCAGAACTTTCACCACGACGCCAAGTTGCAGCTGATCGGGTACAAAGTTTTCCACCAACTTCGGCGCGCTGCGGCCCAACATTTCAAGTAGATTTTGTACTTCTTCATGACCGAGCAGTTGAGAGGCGTTGTTGGTCAACAGCTGGCTTAAGTGCGTCGCCAACACCGTGGACGAGTCAACGACGGTGTAGCCTAACGCCTGAGCATGCTCGCGCTGCTCCTCGCGAATCCACACAGCTTCAAGCCCAAACGCGGGGTCAATGGTCGGTTCACCCTCAATCATCCCGTACACTTGGCCTGGGTTGATTGCCAGCTCCATATCTGGGCGAATCTCCGCCTCGCCTACCGCAACGCCCATTAAAGTGATGCGGTAGCTATTTGGCGTCAATTCCAGGTTATCGCGAATGTGCACAGCTGGAATGAGGAAGCCAAAATCTTGAGAGAGCTTTTTACGCACCCCTTTCACTCGCTCAAGCAGTTCACCCCCTTGGTCTTTATCCACCAATGGGATCAGGCGGTAGCCCACCTCAAGACCAATGGTATCGACCGGCTGAACATCATCCCAAGAGAGCTCTTTCGGCGTGGGAGCTTCTGTCTCTTGCGTGGCGGGCAGGTTCTTGCTCTCGGCCTGTTTTTTCTGCTTGCGTTGAATGAGGTACGCACCGCCGCCCGCCAACAGAGCGAGGAGCAAAAACGCAAAATGAGGCATACCCGGAACGATGCCCATGACAAACAAAATCGCGGCGGTGATCATCAGCGCCTTGGGGTTGTCAAACATCTGAAAGACAACCTGCTGTCCCATATCCTCGTCTGTATTTTGACGCGTCACCATGATCGCGGCGCCAATCGACAACAGCAATGATGGGATCTGGGCGACCAAACCATCACCAATGGTCAGCAAGGTATAGATTTGAATCGCTTCACCAAAGCCGAGGCCGTATTGCGCCATACCGATCGATAAGCCGCCGATAATGTTGATAAACAGAATCAAGATACCGGCGATGGCGTCACCTTTAACAAATTTTGACGCACCGTCCATCGAACCATAGAAATCGGCTTCTTTGGTCACTTCTTGACGTCGAGTACGCGCTTGATCTTGGTCGATCAGTCCCGCGTTCAAGTCTGCGTCAATCGCCATTTGCTTACCAGGTAAAGCGTCCAAGGTAAAGCGAGCACTCACCTCAGAGATACGCCCTGCACCTTTGGTCAC
Organism: Vibrio sp. R11-SG3-ISO3-SZ; assembly: GCF_059834345.1. Taxonomy (NCBI): domain Bacteria; kingdom Pseudomonadati; phylum Pseudomonadota; class Gammaproteobacteria; order Vibrionales; family Vibrionaceae; genus Vibrio; species Vibrio sp. R11-SG3-ISO3-SZ. The sequence continues at coordinate 5,011 of NZ_JCBDGX010000062.1, read as the reverse complement.
GACCATAAAGTTGATGATCATCAAGATGAGAAAGACCACCAAACCGACAGCGTAGTTACCACCAATCACCACGTTACCGAAGGCTTCAATCACAGAACCTGCCGCTTCAGGTCCTTCATGACCGTACAGCAGTACCACACGCGTTGAAGCAACGTTGAGCGCCAAACGCAGCAAGGTCGCAATCAGCAGTACCGTGGGGAAAGCCGCAAAATCAAGCGGGCGGCGTGTGTAAACCGTGACGAGCAGCACCACCATCGCCAAAGCGATGTTGAAGGTAAACGACAAATCGAGCAAAAAAGGCGGGATCGGCAATACGATCATCGCCAATGTCGACAGCACCATGACAGGCGCGCCTATCGCGGGTAAGGCTCGCTGAGGTATCGGTGGCAGCTTATCTGCAAACGGCAAAGAAAACTTCATAGGTAAGTAATGAGAATCTATGGAAAAAGAGTCAACGTCAGCTGTTTATGCAATTTTTAGTCCAGTGATGTTGTCAAAAAACTGGCTAGAGACAAGAACTAGGCGACCCATCTTTCGAAGTGACACCTGTAGCACGACTGACGTTCACGCCTGGATATTGCTGACGGCGTTAGGGTCTGAGGTTAAACAGCAACTCGCCTTGTTTGGTCTGAGGTTGGTAATCGACACAAGCCAACCCTGAGGTAGGGAACAGTGGCGGCGCCATATCCACCACAAACTCCGCGGTCAAATATCCAACCAGAGGTAAGTGAGAGACGAGCAACACAGACTCTAGCTGCTCAACATCAATCAAGGCGTCAAGATACTGCGCGACTTGCTCAGAGTCCCCATAGGGCGTGATGTCATCCAGTGTCTCAACTTTATTGGCGTCAAAGCAGTGAGCGATCTCCTGCCATGTCTGCTGAGCACGGATATAAGGGCTAACAAGAACCTTATCAAAAGAGCGATAGCCCTGCTCGACACACGCTTTTGCGACCGCTAGAGACGCTTGTCGACCATTCGCGGTTAACTCACGCTGGGCATCACTGTCGGCAAAATGCTCTGCTTCCCCATGGCGCATAATAAAAATTTTCATGGCTAAATCCTACACTACCCTGCCAGCGCCCATTCGACGTGGCAAATTTATTATCGTGCCAGCCCTGCTGGCCATTTTTACTCTCAAGTATATCAAGAGCGTGGCTAAAGACACCGATTTTATTAATGAATTGTTGACGAAACGATCGCAATCTCGGGCAGGTTCCGACGAGCGTTTTATAAAATCAATGACTTTTCTTGACGATATGGTTTGCAGACAGGCACATCGCGTTCATAATTGTTAAAAAGAACGACGACTATTTGCATTACCCTAATCGCCATTCACATCACTCGCCCACTTTTTGGAGAACATCGTGCACATTAGCCCAAATGATACCAATCAATACCATTATCTCGAGTTGGACAATGGCTTGAGGGTATTGTTGATTCACGATAAAAACGCACAGAAATCCGCTGCGGCATTGGCGGTGAATGTCGGTCACTTCGACGACCCGGAAGATCGTCAAGGATTAGCCCATTACCTCGAGCACATGCTATTTCTCGGCACAGAGAAATACCCTAAAGTGGGGGAGTTCCAAAGTTTTATTAGTCAACACGGCGGGTCAAATAACGCTTGGACGGGCACTGAACATACCTGCTTCTTTTTCGATGTCTCTCCCACGGCATTTGAATCTGGCCTACATCGTTTTAGTCAGTTCTTCACCGCACCACTGTTTAACTCCGAAGCACTCGATAAAGAACGCCAAGCGGTCGACTCTGAATACAAACTGAAACTCAATGATGACTCGCGCCGACTGTACCAAGTCCACAAAGAGTTGGTGAATCCTGCTCACCCGTTTAGCAAGTTTTCAGTGGGTAATATCGACACCTTAGGCGACCGAGAAGGCCAATCGATCCGCGACGAAATCGTTGCCTTTCACCGTGATCACTACTCAGCGGATCTCATGACACTCACAGTGGTCGGCCCGCAGTCGTTGTCTCAACTTGAGGAATGGGTGCGAGAGAAATTCACCACAGTGCGCAATCAGCGCTTGGCGGGCAAGCAGATAGAGGCGCCCTACACTCATCCGGGTTCCACCGCTATCCGTGTTAATGTCGAACCGGTTAAAGATCTGCGAAAAATCATCCTCACCTTCCCCATGCCAAGCATGGATAATCATTATCAAACCAAGCCTCTCTCTTATTTCGCTCATTTGCTTGGCTATGAAGGCGAAGGCAGCTTGATGTTGGCACTCAAAGACGCTGGGTGGATCACTTCGTTGTCCGCAGGGGGCGGCACCAGTGGCAGCAACTACCGCGAATTTACCGTCAGCTGCGCACTGACCCCAGAAGGGCTTGAGCACATTGATGAACTGGTTCAGGCGGTGTTTAGTTACCTGACCTTAATCAAAGCGCACGGTTTTGACGAATGGCGCTACATGGAAAAACGCGCCGTGTTGGAGTCAGCGTTTCGTTTTCAAGAGCCGACTCGCCCCCTCGATTTAGTCAGCCATTTGGTCGTCAACATGCAGCATTATCATGCGCAAGACATCGTCTACGGCGACTTTATGATGGCGGGCTACGATGAGGCTTTATTACGCGAATTGATGGGCTATTTCACGCCGCAGAACCTGCGCATCACCGTGATTGCCAAAAACTTGCCGTGTGACCAGCAAGCCAAATGGTACTTCACGCCCTACTCGGTTAAGCCACTCAGTGATGAACAGATGGCGTTCTATCACGCGCCATCAACGCTGACGTTTGCTCTGCCAGAGAAAAACCCGTTTATCGCCTACGATCTCGATCCTCAGCCTATTGCTGAGCATCAGCTTGTCCCTGAAATCCTTGAGAATTTGCCTGGATTTACTCTCTGGCACATGCAAGACAGCGAGTTTCGGGTGCCAAAAGGCGTTGTCTATGTGGCGATTGATAGCCCACATGCGGTCGCCAATCCGCGCAATATTGTCATGACGCGTCTGTGCGTGGAGATGTTTTTAGACTCGCTGGCCAAAGAGACCTACCAAGCTGAAATCGCTGGTCTTGGCTACAACATGTACGCACATCAAGGGGGCGTGACGCTCACCCTCTCCGGTTTTAGCCAGAAACAACCCGAGTTGATGGCGATGATCCTGAAACGATTTGCAGCGCGAGAGTTCAGTGCTCAACGTTTTGAGACCATCAAAGCGCAGTTGAAACGAAATTGGCAAAACTCGGCGCAAGATCGCCCTATATCGCAGTTGTTCAATGCACTAACAGGCATACTCCAACCCAATAACCCACCGTATGCGACGTTACTTGACGCGCTAGATACCATTAACGTCGACGAGCTAGCACGTTTTGTCGATGCTATTTTAGCCGAGTTGCACGTTGAGATGTTCGTCTATGGTGACTGGACCAAACGCGATGCGCTCGCCCTCGGTGAGACATTGAAACACGCGTTGCGCGTCAAAAATCAGCAGTATGAAGAAGCACTTCGTCCATTGGTCATGCTTGGCGAAAACGGCACCTTCCAACGAGAAGTGCACTGCAACCAAGAAGACTCAGCGGTGGTGCTTTATTACCAATGCGAGGATTCCTCGCCAAGAAACATCGCCCTCTACTCGTTAGCAAACCACTTGATGTCGGCGACATTTTTCCATGAAATTCGCACCAAACAGCAACTGGGGTATATGGTGGGCACCGGCAACCTGCCCCTCAACAAACACCCCGGTATTGTGTTGTACGTACAGTCGCCCAATGCCGCTCCGATTGATTTAATTGCGTCGATTGACGAGTTCCTTAATGCTTTTTACATGGTGTTGCTTGAACTGAACGAGTACCAATGGCACAGCAGTAAGAAAGGGCTTTGGAACCAAATCGCCACCCCAGACACCACATTGCGCGGCCGCGCGCAGCGTCTTTGGGTCGCGATTGGTAATAAAGACAAAGAGTTTAATCAGAAAGAAGTGGTACTGCGTGAACTTAAGAGCCTGACCAGAACGGACATGATTCGCTTCGTGGTCAATAAACTCAAACCGCGCACCGCCGATCGTTTGATCATGCACACTCAAGGCAACGCACACAGTGATGCCCCGCCGCTCAATTTAGGTCTAGAGATTGGCTCTATCGAACAGTTCCAACTCCGACCTAAAGATGTCGAACTAGGCTAACTCAGACGCCACAATGGCCTTTAACGAATGGGGGTGGAGCTTGATGCACACCCCTTGATATTTAAAGGCGACCGTCGGGTTGCTGAGCCGCTCGCCCTCTCCTTTCGGACTCGACAATTTCACTTTCACTCCCATCTCATCCAGCTTCCCCCAATGCGCTTTCAATAGCGGAAAACGATGCTTGATCTCTTCAAGGTAAGCCTCGGCATCTTGTGCCTGTGAGGGAACCACAAATTCAACATGTTCCCAACTTTGCTCTGGATACACTTTTCCGGGCGCCGGATAAGGGAGCTCTAAGCACTCAATCGACCAGCCCAAGCTTTCAAGAGGTTGATGAAACTCAAGCACAACGATGGGACGGCCATTAATACGCGCTGTCGAGATTTCCTTACCCTCTTCACGCCAGGCCTGATGGGCAAGTTCAGCCAACGCATTGTCATTGATGCGCATTGCGATGTGATCCGCCTGGTAAGGACTCAAATCCAAATGCAGCAACTCGCTTAAATCGCGAATTTTATGCATGAAGTTATCCAAATTAGCTTTCATTTGCGCTGGCAACAGCGCTGCGTCTGACAGGGATTGAGCCATGGTTTTGCATCCAGTACGTTGAGATTGCGGCAATAGTAACAAGTTCGCGCTGAAAAGTAGAAAATTTCCCAATTAAGTCCCTATAAGCGCCGCGATAAAGTTGTTATTATGTGCGCCAATTTATGAACTAGATCGAGATATGCATTCACCCTATCCCCACGGATATTATGCGCAGCAAGATGCCCATCTGCTCGCCGAAATTGAATGCATACCCAACCAATTCCCGAGAATTGAAGGAAGCGCGAGTGAATATCCAAGCACTTATTAATGACAAAGTTTCT
>NZ_JCBDGX010000061.1:0-17083 GCF_059834345.1 Vibrio sp. R11-SG3-ISO3-SZ | reverse complement strand
TTTACCCTGTTCTATCAATGGCACGAGTATCGTGAGCAATTTGTCGAACACACTCATACCTAGAGTGTCGCTCTTATGACTTGGCGTGCTTTCTTGATTGAGTAAGTCGAAGTAGCCGGCGTGAATCGCATAGGGTAATTGGAAAGGCTCGCAGCTTTTGTGCCAAAGTTTAAGGTTAAGTAGCCAATCCCAAACATTGTGGGAGCCTTTGATCACCACAATGACTTCGTCTTTATCGTGGCTCCACAGCACACGAATCATAGGTTTACCAAAGCGGTTGTGAATAACGCGCTGGCCGTTTGGGGCAAAGCCATAGCGTGTCTGTTTTAGGACGCGTTGATAAGCAAGATTACACAGCACCGCGTAGCGTTCATACTGATAACGCTTCAGTTTCTTCATCGAGTCATTAAATCAGTGAGGGGATCGCTTTAGTATGCGCGCGCAGAGTGACGCTTCTGTGACAGTGGTGGAGCGGGAAAGGGACTAACTAAGTTGAATAACTGAATATAAATGCAAATACTTGCGCACCAGTTGCTGATCCGTTGAGCGACGCAGTGGATGGGTGAACTTAACGTAGTAAGGACTCATGCCAAATTGCTCTTCTAGTGTCGCCGCTAATTGTGAGTCGCTCTCATATAAGCTCACCCCTTGAATACGGTAATCGTCTAACTGGTCAGGCAGTTGCCCCGTCCACCAGTGTAACAACTCGCGGCTCTGTTTACTGCGAGTGATCCAATGGTCAGACAGCAGGAGCACAAGGTCGTTGGGCTGAATAGCGTAACTGTATTCGGCGTGCCATAGAGCGATGGACTTAAATAACTTCTTACGGTGGGTGGAACCTGCGCTGACCAGGTGAGACGTCATAATCCAAACAGTGCCCAGCTCTGAGCTCACTCGATAGTGGTGAGGCATCTCTTTGTGGGTCAGGCATTCTTGGGCAGTGTAATCACACGCGTGGCCAAACTCGGTCAGGGTACGAGAAAGACGCCGGGCAAACGCCAAGCCTAAATGGTGCTCACTCATGCCTTTATTATGAATGGTCGGGTAGTGCTTTTCACATAGGGCCATACAGTCGGCTTGAAACTCGTTCACGCTTTGAATTAGCACATCCAGTAGCAAGGTGGGTTCTCCATTACTCAAACTCGCCAAATTAGAGTAACACGCCACTTTTAAATTAAGTTACATTTAATTGGCTAAAATTCAGGGGAAATGAGGGGTTTATGTCTAAGATTGAATTTACATCACAACAAAAACACGCGATGGCGCAGTCACTCCAAGACTATTTACATGATGAGTTGGAGGTAGAAATTGGCCAATTCGATGCCGAATTTCTCACCGACTTTGTGATTAAACAGTTTTCTGCCACCTTTTATAACAAGGGGTTAAGTGATGCCCAAGCCGTGTTTGAGCGTAAAGTGATGGATGTTGCGGATGAAATATACGAGCTAGAACAGTGGGAGCCAAAGTAACTAGGGATAAGTTCCTTCAAATTTTTTGAATGACTTCATCAATGTGACGACATTTCCAAGTTTGCGAACCTGTCCGATAATCATTCATAACGCAATTGATTATAAAAACGTGCTCAACCATAACTTTTTTGCTTGGGCGTCAACCAAAGTTGGAAGTATACAAATGAACAGCAGCCAAAATCATCCGCATAGGGTAAAGAACTACAACGGCGTCGCGCGCGCCATCCACTGGGTGTCGGCACTGGTTGTGATTGGCATGTTTGCGGTAGGGCTGTGGATGGTTGATTTGAGCTACTACAGTGAATGGTACAAAACCGCACCGCATTGGCACAAATCAGTGGGTATTTTATTAGCCCTTGTCACTCTATTCCGATTTGCCTGGAAGAATGTGACAGCGTCACCAAAGATCGAAGGCGCAAAGATTGAAATCCTCGGCGCAAAGTTGGCGCACCTAGCCATGTACACACTACTTCTGACGTTGTTTGTGTCGGGATATCTTATTTCAACGGAAGATGGGCGAGGTATCGAAGTATTCGGTTGGTTCACCGTGCCTGGTATGGGCGCTTTCTTTGAAGGTCAAGCCGATACCGCAGGGCAAATACACTTTTACGCTGCTTGGGCGTTAATCTTATTAGCCGCTGTGCATGCACTGGCAGCACTAAAACACCACTTTATTAACAAAGACAACACGCTACGCAAAATGATAGGAGCTTCAAAATGAAAAAGACGTTACTTGCTACCGGACTAGCTATGGCAATGGTACTGCCATTAGGCGCAAGCGCGGCGGATTACGTAATTGACACCAAAGGTGCACACGCATCGGTCAACTTTAAAGTTAGCCATTTAGGATACAGCTTCATTAAGGGTCGTTTTAACACCTTTGATGGCGAGTTCTCTTACGATCCTAGTAATGTTGAAGCGTCGAAAGTGACCGTGAATGTGGACACTCGCAGCCTCGACTCAAATCACGCGGAACGTGATAAACACATTCGTAGCGCTGATTTCATTGATGCTTCAAAATTCTCGACCGCAACCTTTACGAGCACCAGTGTTGTCGATAAAGGGGACGGCATGCTAGAAGTGAAGGGCGACTTGAACCTACATGGTGTGACTAAACCGATTACTATCGACGCTGAGTTTGTCGGCGCAGGCCAAGACCCATGGGGTGGTGAGCGCGCAGGATTCGTGGGTACAACACGACTAGAGCTTGCTGATTTTGATATCGCGGTGATGGGCGCATCAAGCTACGTCGATATGGAACTGCATGTCGAAGGCGTTAAGAAGTAATCATCTCTAGATAGAATGACTTAGCCCTCCAATCGGAGGGCTTTATTGTTTCTATGATTTATGCGAGACGCTTTTCGTCTTGCGCATCAGTCTCGTAGGGTGATTTTGACTCAAGTTTAGTCGTTTGTTGTAAGGCACGAAGAACTTGTGCTCGGGTCACCACGCCAACAAGACGTCCATCAGCCAGTACCGGCAAGACTGATGGGCGATTGGGGGGCGAATGCTTTGCGCGTGCGGTAAGTGACCCAGGGTTAAGTTGCGTTGCATAACCCATGCTCGATGTCGGAAACAACGCCGCTTTGTCCAGGCAAAAATACTCCAATACATCAAGCAAGGTATCGCTTGCCGACACCGCGCTGATCTCATCATTCATCACCATCACGACGCTTTGTTCCATGTGAGTATGGTGCGGATGGCTCCACATCTCAATCATGGCGTCGTGAATTGAAAAGAATCCGATCAATTCATTTTGTGTATTGACGACAGGTGCGCCGTCGATGTGCTGCTCAAGTAGCGTATCAATGGCTTTGCCGGTCGGAGTGTTCGCAACGAACTGAACCGGATGCGTGTCCATAATTGTCCCGATGGTTACGGTGTCTTCGCCGCGATAAAGGGTGTGGGCGCTGATCTTTTCGGGTTGAGTGATCGCCTGACTGTCCGCCGCTTTAAGCTGAGGCCGACGATAAATAGACCAGTTCGCTAAACCTACCAACACCGCGCCACCCACGATGTTGCCGAGGGTGACTGGGATTAGGTTAGCTGTGATGAAATGGCCGACCGTTAAGTCGTTAAACTGCGAAGCAGGCACACTAATTTGCGACCAAAAAGGCTCTGGGGCAAAGCTGTGGATGGCGATACCAAGTGGCACCATAAACATATTAGCCACACAGTGCTCAAAGCCGCTGGACACAAACATCGCCACCGGCATTACCGTCATGGCCGCTTTGGTCATGGTATTGGCGCTGCTAAAGGTTAACCAGATGGCCAAACACACCAGGAGATTACACAATACGCCCAGTGCAAAGGCCTGAACGGGCGTGTGATGCAGTTTATGCTGCGCGATGTTCAGCGCATTTAGTCCCCACTGGCCATGATCTAAGCCGTACAAGCCTGCAAAAAACACAATAATCAGCAGCAGTGAGGCACCAATAAAGTTACCCAGGTAGACCTTACCCCAAATCGACAGCATCTTGGTGGCACTGATTTGTCCGTTCGCCCAAGAAATGCTCGACAACACCGAGCTGGTAAAGAGTTCGCCGCCACAAATGACGATCAAAATTAGTCCCATACTGAATGCCAAGCCGCCGACTAAGCGACTCAATCCCCATCCGGCTCCCGCATTATCGGTAGTGACCGTAATATAGAAGACGAACGCTAAACCGATAAATGCACCAGCCATGATCGCGAGGCTCAGTGTCATCGTGCTGGTTTTGTTGGCTTTACTGAAAGCAAACTTTTCCGCTTCCGCCATCATTTCGGCGGGTGAAAAAGAGACCTTCTCGTTGTGTGTTTGTGTCATCGCTCCCCCCAAACTCCTTTCAATGCAGACTATGCATCCTATTGTCCTTGTGGATTCATTGTAGGGTAGGCAAAGATTCAGTAAAGATAAAATTGATTAATGTTTTAATTACCATCAATTAAATTGATATAGATAAATAAAATAGCGATTAAGGGAGGGGGCGAAAAGAGTATCAGAAACATTGATAGAGAGAAGGGGTAAAACAAAACCCTCCAAAAGAGGGCTTTGCGCTGGTTGTTGGAGCTCAGAATTTGTGGTTTTTAATCATCCGATGTGCTTCGCGCTTAATACAATCCAACAAAGGATGATCTTCCATGTCTGCGCGCCAGATAAATGAAATCGCTCGATTCATTTTCAGCTCCGGTACGTTCAGCGCGGCAAGTTCACCGCGTTCAATATAGGGCGCGACATCGAGGTAGGGGAGACATGACAGGTATTTACCATTGGCGACAAGCCGACGAATGACCGGAATGTGCGCGTATTCACGCCATACGTCAAGGTCTGGGATCAACGGTAACATCGCCCCTTCAAATACAGAACGAGTACCGGCGCCGCCTTCACGCAGCACCCATTGAGCTTGCTCTAATTGCGCCAAACTGACGCGTTCGTTTTTGGCGTATGGGTGATGCGCTGAACTGATCACAACGAGGTGATCTCGGAACCACTCTTCTTGATGCGTGCGGTTATCGTCACATCGACCTTCGATAATGCCGAGGTCATATTTATAATCGAGTACGCCTTGAATGACCTGATTGGTACTTTTGACATCCAAAGCGGTACGGATTTCTGGAAAATCATTATCAATGGTACTGATTAGCTCGGGGACGAGGTGTTCCGCGGGAGTTTGGCTAGCACCAATATTGATATTGCCACTGAACAAATGTTGGTCATAGAAACCAATTTCGATCTGTTCTGCATCCTGCAGGAGCCTTTTCGCTCTCGGTCTTAGCCAGTTGCCCCAGTGGCTAAGGCGCATATATTTACCCTGACGAATAAACAGCTCTCTGCCGAGGAGCTTTTCTAGCTGGCTTAAGGACATACTGGCAGCGGATTGGGTAATGGCCAGTTTATCAGCGGCTTGGCTAACGCTACCCAGTTCGGCCACGGCATCAAATACCGCGAGTTGTTTCAAAGAATACCGCACCGTTTCTCCTCTTCTTTCTATTCAGGCAAAGCATAATTGAGGTGAAGTCGCTCAAAATTGGCTAAGATTGTATATCAGAAAATCTGATTCAGAAATGAAAATAAATCAATTTTTCAATTTATTCCCGCTCTGTCATAGTCAGTATCTCAGCTCCTGAATACTATACTATCAAAGTGTTAGTCCAACGCTTCGAGATCAAGCTCTCATTGATGATCGTTGTGGCTTCGTCATTCTGAAACACTCTATCAATCCGATTGATGGCCTCTCTCTTTCTATAACGAAAAGCCTCAATTTTATTTTGCATCAATAAAATTGAATCTAAAAATAAATAAAATCAAATTTACTAATACAAGTGCGCTTTGTAACATGGCGTCCAGCAGTGAGGTATGGGCTGCTGAGTTATTGAATCTTTGATGGATTGGCATGGGATGCCGACCGCTATTTTTAGGAGAATGTTATGAGTGCATTGTTAACCGTAAGCGACATTGTCAATTCGAACGCACCAGTATTACGTCAAGATACGCCTCTTTACGCGGCAATCGACCAGTTTTTACAACACAACACTAACGGTGCCGCCGTTTGCGATGAGCAAGGTAATTTAGTTGGCTTCTTTTCTGCGCATGACGTGATGACGGAAATGTGGTGTCAAGATTACATCCCCGACACTCAAGTAACGATTGGCCAATTGATGAAAACCGATGTGGTCACGATTGGTTTTGAAGAGCGCCTCACTGATGTGATGGAGTTTCTCGCGCTTGATAAAGACCAGATTTATCCAACAACCGCGATGGGTATCGCGACACGTTTGAGCACACTCTCTTTGGAAGAGCGCGTCAAAAGCATCAAGGTGAATCGCCCACAAATTCTGCCGGTCCTTAATGAAGGCAAATATGTTGGTGTGGTTTCTCGTACAGAAGTGCTGCGTGCACTGCGTACCTTATTTAAAGAAGCGCCAACGGCGACGTCGCCTGTCAGCACCCCTCAAGCAGACACCAGTGTCGCTTAATTCGAGTTTATAGTTGGAGTTATAATGGAACAGTTTTCCCATCTAGCGGCGTTTAATCATTACGTGTTGGCGTTTGTCGCGCTTTCGATCATGGTACTGGTGGCGCGCACAATTGTTGCGGGTACTAAGTACTCTTCACTGTTGGTGATCGTCGTGTTTGGTTTAGGCCTTGGATCCTTGTTGGTTCAAAGTGGTATGGCTCAACCGGGATTAACCGATTTTCCTGTGGTCGTGATGATGAGTCAAACCACCGTCATCGCTTTGATTGCCTCTTTCTTCGTTGGAGGACAAGAGATTAAGCGTCTGTTGTCAAACAACGATATGTCGGACGACAGTTATTTCACACCATCGAACAAAGAGATGGTGCTGGGAACGAACACCACTCAGTTCATGTTTATTGTGCGTGCGTTTCTATTATTGCTCGGTATCGATATGGCGGACGCGCTGCTGTCTGGGCGCGCGAGCCATTATCAATTGGGCGATTCTTACTTGCTGCTGGCTTACATCAGCCTAGCGATCGCGTTCATCCTAGTGGATAGCAAAGCGATTTTCGCCTGTAAACAGTCTTACATCCGCAAGGGGGTGGTGGAAGCCGTTGCGATTGTACTGGTACTGAAGTTTTCGTTGATGCTGTCTAATATCGTGCAAGCCTACATCGGTTTACCTCAGATTTTCTTTGCGATGATTTTATCATCGGGCCTTGGTGCTATGCTACCAAAGTGGAAGTTAGGTCCAACCATGAACTCACTGCTGTTCGCTGGTATCCCACTTGTATTGGCCGGAAGCTTCTTGGTCGGCGGTTCGCACATGCTTGAAGCGTTCGCAATTCCGGGTCTATCGAGCGTGATCGTTTACGGTTTTGCAGGACAAGTCTTCTGGATGTTTGGAGGTTTGGCGCTGTTAATCTTTGTTGGTCGTGCTAACCATCTCAGAAACTTGGCACCGGGTATGGCAGGCGGTTTGTCTCACTCAGGGCTAACAGGCGCATGTACGGCAGGCGATTTCGGTCGCACTGCGGCATCACGAGCGCCTATCATGATCAACATTCCGTTTGCAGGTCATATCTTTGTGTTTACGATTCTTGCGGCGAGTGCTGAGAATGGTTCACTGCTCGTACAATGGACATTGCCACTGATTTTAGTGGGGGGAGCATTTGTTTTCTTTGCACTGAAAAACCTACGCAATGCCGCTGGTAGCGAGGCCAAAGAGGTGAAAGGGTTGATGCTCTTTTCCCTGGGTTGGCAAATTATGGCAGTCTTCGGCAGCTTTACCCTCCTGAGTTTGGCGGGAATGTCGTTGGAGCATGCATCAATGGCAGCGTCTTCAGGCTTATCTCACTTTGGCCTATTTGCTGCGGTGCAAGAGGGCATGTTTGGTAGTGCGGCGGCCAGCTTGATCACCTTCACTTTCGCGATGACTTTCTTAGTCCATCCACTCGTCTTCGGTATGTTCGGCAAAGCGGCGGAACGTGAGGGTGTGATGACAGAAAAAGTGGTTGGCGTGTTAGCCACCTTGGGACTTGCTGGTGTGGTTTACTCGACTATGTTGATCTAGCCCCCACGTCATTTGTCGATACAAAAAATGGCCAAGCATTACGTTTGGCCATTTTTGCTTTCTGTTTACTAAATCTGTTTAAATATCGATTGCGTCACTAATTAATGTAACGAATGAATTTTTGTTGCGCAATAGTGTGATCAATGTAACTTAATAAGGCTAAGCATAGCGATATGATGGCGGCAATTTCTAACGCTACCGATTTTCTCTGTGAGGCATTATGACGACATTACTCGCGATATCGCTGACCACCGGCTTACTTTCCGGCCTGTGGGGCTGGATTGCCATCTCACTCGGTTTGCTGACCTGGGCAGGATTTCTAGGCTGCACCAGTTACTTTGCTTCTCCGACTTCAGGCTTAAAAGGCTTAGCACAAAGCTTAATCACCAACCTAAGCGGTGTGTTTTGGGCAATGGTGATCATTCACGCTAGCCAGTTTGCTTCGCTAGAAATACTTGGCTATGTCATTACTGCGATTGTCGCTTTTTTCATGTGTATTCAAGCGAAACAGTCCTGGCTAGCTTATATCCCTGGTACATTCATCGGTTCGTGCGCGACGTTTGCCGCAAATGGTGATTGGCAACTGGTTGTTCCATCCCTGATGTTGGGCGGCGTGTTTGGTTATGCGATGAAAGCGTCTGGCCTATGGTTACAACAAAAGTCTCAATCCAATGGCAAATCCGCGTCAGCGAGAAGCGGCCAAGCTGTGAGCCAGTAGTGCGTTATTTCTACTTCCCCCCGATTGAGTATCTTCTTCGCACTCTCAACCTGAATGAGTGAGCCTTTTGATACAACGGCATCTCTTTATGATATGCCGTTTTTTCGTTTGTTGGTCACACCAATATAAAACTTTAAGGCGTGTTGCCGTTCGCCATGGTAATCACACGCTTTAATGTCCATCTAAGCAGTATTGGAATGCACTCGACGCCTTGCTCTTCACAATGGTGGACCAGTGCGAGTGCTAAGTCGGGTTTGGCGTATTTCTTCAGCACCCTCGCGACCACCTTTTTCGCGGGAATAGGATGATCCAAAGGCACCTTGATTTTTTCCTTGAAGAAGGATTCAAAACCGTTGTTGTAAAGATAGTGTTCGATGTCTCGATCGGGCAGCTCGGTGAGACGATGTCTTTGCTGATCATGCCCCAATTGCGCTTTTACCGCCGCCGCGTACTTTTTGCCAGCTGCATCGCCATCGGTCACCACATGCCAATCGATACCAAAGGCTTTAGCGACTTTGATCAGAGATTTCAGCCCCGATTGCGCAAACTCGATGATTTGCACGCCCTCTGCGGCGAGGTTATAGCCGCATTGATTGGCCAGCTCATTAAACAGCCACACTTCCGTTTCTCCCTCCACCAACAACCAACAACGCGCAAACAGCGCTCCGGATCGGTGAAAGCGAATGTGGAAACCAATCCGTCGAAGCTCATCGCGGCTAAAACGTTGTTCTGGCAAGTAGTAGGTGATGGTTTTATCGGATTGTCGCACTAGACGTCGCAGGCTGCGCATTGGCACTTGACCAAGTAACTCTCCACTGTTGGTGGTGAGAATCTTTTGCATTGGCAGCAACTGCAACAGCCCCCACGCCCGAGCTAGGTGGGTGGGGTGTAAACGACCTTCGGGATCTTCAATGATCAGCAAAGGACGTGCGCAGCGACGAAGTTTGTTTGGCCCTTTAGCCTGTAAATAGGCGTTGAGGAGTGTCATAAACAGCAACCGTGTCTGCTTATTGTGCGTTTCCGCGACGACCTGCGTAATGCTCTTGTTGCTGCTTGGGGCATTAAAGAAGATGCCGTCACGCTGCTTCCGCGGATTCTTACGACTGCTGGATTTAAAGGAGAAATAGTGATCGACCAACACGTTCATCGAGTTGAGGCTACTGCGCATTTCGCCTTTGTTGACATGGCCAGGGATAGCCATCAAACGGCGGCAAGTGTTATCAATGCGTTTCTCTGATCGTTCATTGACGCCGTTACCGTTGCTGAAAGGGCGTTCAAATCGGCGGGAGTCTTTTAACCGAATCACGGGGTGAAGTGACATCAACTCCTGAGCAAGCTTCTCTGAGTGGTGTAACGGCAAAGGATCCCCTTGATCGTTGAGAAAAGCATAGCGGGTCGAGATGGAATGCCCGTCGCGTGAAGCACTTAAACGGTAAATAATCCTTTGTACACCTTCCTCGTCGGTGATCCAGATCGGTTTGATTTTTCGATAGCGCCCGGAGCGAACTTCATTTTTATCCGTCGCGATAAGGCTGAGCACAATTTGTAAGTGTTGGGTTTGCGGATGAGCAATGGAGTAATCAACATGAAAGTCCGTCATTTCAAATTGATACGGTGTGCCTTCAGACGGCAAGGCAACGCTCAGTGCGTCGAGCAGTGACGATTTACCCCAGGTGTTTTCGCCAATCAGCGTGGTGAGTTCATCAAATGCGATAGATAAGCGGCGGATACCGCGAAAGCCAGAAATTTCGATTCGCTCTAATCTCATAGAGTCACTCCGTTTTGGCTATAGACAGTTTAAGCATAATCGAAAAAGTGTGGTTTAGCAGATATTTACCTCACAAACAGGCAATTATGCTCAAGTCACACTGAGCGATGTATATCAAATGGCATGTTCAATAAAAGTGTGAAATATAATGAATCTGTCATACCGATTGCGTTAGGATGACGGGAAAAGAGAGTAAAGAAGACAGATAAAAACTATAACATGACAAAATTACGTATAGCACACATTAACGATACCCATTCCTATTTTGAACCCTCCTCGTTACAGCTCACATTGAACGTGGAAGGTGACACACTCACACCTTACGTCAGCGCTGGGGGCTTTGCTCGCATCGCCACTCGCGCCAAACAGCTGAGAGACGAGGCGCAACAGGCCGGTGATGCCTTCCTCTTTCTCCACGCAGGAGATTGCTTTCAAGGCACGCTTTACTTTTCGCTGTTTAAAGGGGAAGCAAACGCCACCATGCTCAATGCGCTAGGCATAGATGCCATGGCGTTAGGCAATCATGAGCTTGATATGGGCAACTTACCCGTCGCGCAGTTTGCCCAGCGAATCGAGTTTCCACTGCTTGCAGGCAACTGGGATCTGAGCCAAGAGCGCCAAGACAAACCCACACGCCTATCCGATAACCCAAAGGTTATCGCCTATCAATCCCCAACACGTACGGCTGGTTGGATAGAGAAAACGGTCGGGCAGAGTAAAGTGGCGATTTTCTCCCTAGCGTTGGATAAGATGCAAGACATCTCTAATCCAGATGTTGATACGCCGTTTGTCTCCACCATTGAAACCGCGCGGGCCACCGTGGCTGCCATCCATCAAGCGGGGATCCGAAATATTATTTTGCTTAGCCATATGGGCTACGACGCGGACTTGGATATCGCCAATCATGTCGATGGGATTGGCTTGGTGATTGGCGGCCACAGCCATCGCCTGCAAGGCGACTTCTCGGCGCTCGGACTTGCGAAAGACGACGAATACGGAGTGAAGGTCAACAATACCTATGTTGTGCAAGCAGGCTATCACGCACTGAGCATGGGTCATTGTGACATTGAGTTTGATGACCAGGGCCAGGTGATCGCATTTAACGGAACCAATGAGCTATTACTGGGCCGCCAACTGTTTATTGATGCTTCGCGAAGTCAGGCGCATACAGAAAGCCGTTATCAAGCCGCGAGACATTTTATTGATGCGTATCCTCAAGCGGTGGTCTGCAAAAAAGATCCCACGGTCTATCAACTTTTAGAGCGCCAATACAGCTGTCATGTCCGCAGCCTACAAAACACATACATTGCGGATGCGGGTCGCTATCTTCGCCATGTGAGGATCCCTGATACGCAAGGGCCGAGCGAACTCGCGCCTCTCGTCGCACGCTCTTTTGTCCATTCGATGCGCAAGCGCGGTATGACAGTGGATTTTGCCATTCACAATGCCGGAGGAGTGAGAAACTCACTCAATATTGGTCAAGTGAGTGTGGCAGACATTGCTGGCAAACTTTTGCCCTTTGCCGTCCCTATTGGCGTATATGAGATAGAGGGGCAGCATCTTTATCGCGTGATAGAAGGCGCCATCAACAACGCGATCAGCAATGGAGTTGAAGGGACAGGGGATGGTTCTTACCCATACACGTACAACTTGCGCTTTACCTACAATGAATCGTCACCCATCGGTGAACGAATCACGCGGCTAGAGGTGAGAAGCTCAGGCAACCAATGGGTGAAAGTTGAACAAAATCAAACCTATGTGGGCACATCATCGGCTTACACCATGAAAGGGAAAGAAGGCTACGACGCCATCTTGAACATGGCTGGCGAGGGAGTGGTGACCCCCATGTCGATGGCCGATTGCTTTATCGAAATGCTTCAAGACTGCCCCGACACCCTCAATGCCAAGCACGTAGGGACATCAAAATCCAATTTGGCATAGAGTATGCTAAGCCATTAATGTCAGCAGAGAGACCGAAACGGTTTACGATAAGCGAACTCAAAGGTAAGACATTATGTGGCGTAAAGACTGGATTGATGTCGTCGTGGTGATCAGTTGGATAAGCGTTTGGTCGGCATTGGTGTATTTCGTACCAATGGGCACGATTTGAAAGCGATACTCACCGACATGATGATCCCATTAAACATATAAGAGCGTACATTCACCGTGCGCTCTTTTCATTTTTGAGGATTCCTCATACCAACGCTGCGGAAAATAAACATTAGCAATTGTTATGGCTTTAAGCCAAACAATTCGATAATTTATGGTTCTTACCTGCAAATTTCTATCAATCTTGTGGTAAATGACGCTACCTAGTGCTCACACAGCGATCAAGACGGTAAAAACGCCACATCAGTAGCAACGAGACAACGACAAGATGGATATCAACAAGTTAATGACGAAAATTATGCACGACCAGGTGTAAAAGTTTTGTAAACGGCGTAAGAGAGAAGAAACGTCTGTAGAAAAACTATGCACATTAACGAGAACTCTACGCACTTTTTAACCCCTTTGACGCATAATCCGTTTTTTGTTCTGTTAAAGAGTTGTTTTATTAGAAAATCTAATTTGAATAGGGAAATTTTGTCATTTTTTGGCCAACATAAGTTTGTCTATTATTAGCCCAACAAAACGTACAGATTTATAGAGAGGCAATCATGGCACAAGCAATGCAAATGGGCACACTAAACCCAACTATCTCTATGGACAAAAAAACCTACGCGGTTTCTTTCAAAGGATTGATTGCTCATTTACTCGATATTCTATTTACCGACAACAGCCAGCCACGCGCGTACTATGCGGATCAGCTGTCAGGTCACATGCAAAAGGATATCGGTCTCTACCGTTAACACCAAACGTTAATACGAAAACGCCAGCTCACATCGAGCTGGCGTTTTGCTTTCTTAACGGCTCATTACTTCTTACGAGTAAATTCAGCAATCACGTACATCGACTGACCGCCGTTTGCTTTACCAGAAACAAGCTTAGGATCGTCACCAATGCTAATGCCACGGATAACTGTACCTTGCTTAATGACTTGGTTGGTGCCTTTTACGGGAAGGTCTTTTATTACCGTTACGTCGTCACCTTTCTTTAGCTCAACGCCATTACAATCAAGAGGTTTGTCATCAGCAGACATACCTTGCATCGCCCACGTTTTCTGATCTTCTTCCATGTACATCATGTCTAGCGCGTCTTGTGCCCAGCTCTCGCTGTTGAGGCGCGTTAACTGACGCCAAGCTGTCACTTGCACAGGTGGAACCTGACTCCACATGCTGTCATTGAGGCAGCGCCAGTGGTTAATGTCTTTTGGCTCATCAATTTCTGATAGACACTTGTCGCAAACCATAATCGCATGATCAACGGTCACGTGGCTGTGAGGCGGCACAGCATAAGCCGTCAGTGGTGCGTCAGTGGCGCACAATTCACACTTAGATTCACAACGTTCTAGCATAGTAGCTTCTGAAGACATAAAGGACTCACATTTGATGGGTGTTTAATCTAGGCGGCTTATTATGCACACTATCGGGTAAAAATAAAGGGCGTGAACGATCGTTCAATTGATATATATTGAGTGACAGCGTCACAGATAAGCTTTACCTGAGGTATTCAAGTCGGCATAATTCTCGGGTGAATTGTGCGCATACCTAACCAAAGGAACCCTCTTGGAACTCTTTTCTATCGACTTTCTAGGCAAGCCGCTGCGGGGCGAAGCCTCTATGGCAGGCTGGCAACAGATCTATTGGGACAACCACTTAGTGTCACAACTCGATGCCAATGCCGAGCACGGACACGAATCAAGCCACCAATTTGAGTTACGCAAAGGGGATGAGCGCTTAGACTGCAAAGTGGAATTGACGTTGCAGTGGCAGCCGTTTTCACTCGAGGTGAGAGTGATACTCAACGATCAACTCTATTCAACCACCACACGCACGGAAAAAGACATTGAACGTCAGCAGCCGACGCGACCACCAAAGGCAGAAAGACGATTTAGCCTGATCGGCTTAGTCTCTTTAGGTATGAAAGCACTAAAGAGCGCCAAACTGATTAAGGTTGTACTGGCGTCAGCCAGTTTAGCCGCCTATTCATGGCTGTTCTCGTTTCAGTTTGCCTTAGCACTACTGGCTTGCTTAATCTTTCATGAATATGGGCACGTCAAAGCAATGAAATACTTTGGCATGAAAACCAAAGGCATCTATTTAGTGCCGTTTCTCGGCGGACTCGCTCTCAGCGACGAAAAGATCAACACTCGCTGGCAAGACGTGGTGATCTCAATCATGGGGCCAATGTTTGGCTTCATCCTTTCATTACTGTTGACGTTAGTCTATCTGCTCACAGGGGAAGCCTTCTTTGCGGGGTTGGCGGTGTTTAATGCACTGCTGAATTTGTTTAATTTGCTGCCTATTTTGCCTCTCGACGGCGGCCATATTCTAAAAAGCATCAGCTTCTCAATGAACAGCGTCGCTGGCATCCTACTGTGCAGTGCGGCAGCTGGGGCAGGGGTCTTGCTCAGCTATTCGCTCGGTCTGACCTTGTTTGGCTTCTTGCTCATCATGGGCATGCTTGAGATCGTATTGGAGTGGCGTGGCCGCCATGCGAGCCATTTATTACCGCTCGACCGATATGGACAAGTTGTTTCATCCATATGGTATGTGGGCTTGGTAGCGGGGTTGGTCGCGATTATTGCCTTCTTTGCTAATACGGGCGATGAGTTGCTACGCCTACCTCTATTGATACTGGGCACCTAATTGACCCGATACGTACCGCGCTATCACGCTTACAGCGTGGGCTAGATAGAAATCACGGGAGCATGCTCCCGTTGGTCATTGTGTAGAGTATGCACACTCAGCATTGTGGTTTGCTTACGCTGCTCGCTGGCAGCGTTTTCATTTTCGCGCTGAGATCATCAATACGTGTACTGTGAGAGGGGTGGGTCGAGAGTAGCTCAGGCGGCGTATTGCCCCCGGAGGCTTTCGCCATATTTTGCCACAGCGCGACGCTTTGCTTAGGGTCAAAGCCGGCTTTGGCCATCAATTCTAACCCAACGATATCCGCCTCGGATTCTTGGGTACGCCCGTAGGGCAACAGCACGCCATATTGAACGCCAACGCCAAGTGCCGCCATCGTCATGTCACGATACTCTGAACTGCCCAACGCGATGTTGGTGATTTGTAAGCCTGCATTGGCAATTTGAGATTGAGATAAGCGCTCGTTACTGTGATCGGCGAGTACATGCGCAATTTCATGGCCAATCACCGTTGCTAGCTGATCTTGATTGACCGCGACGTTTAACAATCCGGTGTATACGCCGATTTTTCCACCTGGGAGCGCGAAGGCGTTGACTTGGTCACTGTCGAATACCACCACTTCCCACTCGTCAAATCCCGCTTGCTTGGGCACATGAGCCGTAATGGTTTTGGCAACGCACTGCACGTACGCGTTAGTTTTGGCATCGGTACTGATCGGCTGTTCGCTTTTCATCTGTTCAAATGACTGGGCACCTAAAGCGCTCATATCTTGATCGGAAAATAAAATCAGCTGTGATCGCCCCGTCGGCGATGAACTACAGGCAGACAACGCGAGGCTTGCAGCGATTAAGGATAGCGACAAGCCGCGCTTATAAGTGATGTGCATGACGTTCTCCATCTAGGTAACGAATGTGCCAGCGTCGGCATTGTGAGTCATGACGCTTGAGTTATTCCGCTTCATTATGCTACAACGCGACGATGTTTCCTACGCACCAACCGTGCGACAACGCTTTTTATAACGACGGATCACAGAATGAAAATATGGAAAAAAGAGATCGATCTGGAAAAACTCAATCAAACCTCAAAAAACACTCTGATTGAACATCTCAATATCGTCTATACCGACTTTGGTGATGACTTCCTAAAGGCCACCATGCCCGTGTGTCATTTTACCCACCAGCCACTCGGTATGCTTCATGGCGGCGCTTCCGTAGTGCTCGCAGAGACACTCGGTTCACTGGCCGCAAACTTCTGTGTTGATCACGAAAGCTATTGTGTTGGGCTTGATATTAACGCCAACCACGTTCGCGCCATGCGAGAAGGGCATGTCATCGGGACAGCCAGACCCGTGCATTTAGGCATTTCTACACAAGTGTGGCAAATTGATATCACCGACGAAAGGCAACGACTGGTGTGCACCAGTCGCTTGACCATCGCGGTTAAGAAACATCGTGGAACGAAAGCTCATGCTGATTGAGTTCAGTTTAGGGAAAATCATCGCGACCCCCAATGAAGTGGTGATTAAGTTAGCAGGGCCGGGTAGAGTCACGTTGCAAGCCCAAGCGGACGCCGTCATGCTCTATGGTGGCGGTAACGTGATTGCGGTAAGAGCGTCTGAAGCTAGCTGGTCAATCTCGCTCGATAACGCCCATCAATTAACCCAAGTTGCCGAGCAATTAGGTATCGCAATATCATAGAACTCGGTATTGGGGTGAGATATCAAAACTTGCATGTGAGCTCATAAATGAGGAAACTAGTTTGGAATCCAAAACCAACGAATTTCCCCTTTATGAGTAGCCCAAGATTACGCGTCCAGTTCGAAACTTTATTTGAGCACTACCAAGGCAAAGATTGTGGTGTCCAACTAGAA
>NZ_JCBDGX010000060.1:0-32197 GCF_059834345.1 Vibrio sp. R11-SG3-ISO3-SZ | reverse complement strand
TTCCGAAACTAAACGAAACTCGTAATGCTCTAAATATCTCAGCCCGCCATGAATCAGTTTTGAACTCGCAGAAGAGGTCGCACCGGCAAAGTCTTGAGCCTCATATAGCCCAACCTTTAACCCACGGCCTGCTGCATCCGCAGCGATGCCCGCACCATTGATTCCGCCACCAATGACGATAACGTCCAATGGTTCATGGGGGGAGTGTGTCAACAAGCTTGCGTCCATAAATTCTCTCCAAAATGCTCATTCGCTCATTATTGTGTTCATTTAATCACGAAAAAACAGGTTCGAATAGATATAAAATGAAAAAAGTTTGAATGTCATCCAATCAGACTATCGAACGAATGAAAAAAAACCTCGGCTGAGCCGAGGTCCTAAAACTTTTCATCAATGCGTGGCGTTTATTTTCGGGCGAGTTTTTGATGGGCTCTTGAGAAGTGATCCGCACAGAATGCGCCGACAATGGAAAGCTCACCCGCCAGGCAAAGTGCGGCGGCCATTTCAGCGAGCGCTTTTGCGTGGCCCGCACCATACAGCCCGAGAATTTCCAAGCAGGCTCTTTGGCTCGGCAGGCCAGTCCCACCGCCAACGGTACCCACCATCAAGTTTGGCAGTGTGACGCTAGCATAGAGGTCGCCTTGTGAGTTGACTTCCATTCGAGTCATTCCGATGGCGGATTCAGCGACGCAGGCTGCATCTTGACCACATGCGATGTACAAAGCCGCCAGCGCATTCGCATAGTGCGCATTGACGCCAATACTGCCAGACAACGCAGCGCCAGTTGTGGTGACTTGTCCAAAGCGAGCCATTTTTTCCGGCGTCGTATGCAAGTAGCGCTCAACCAACGCGCGTTTTATCGTGACTTCTGCGGTCACTTTTTTGCCTCGTACATGGCGTAGAGTGTAGTTATTGGCTTTTTTATCGCCTGACAAATTGCCGTCGAGAAAAGCTTCTTTGGGTTCTATGGGGGTGGTCTTAAGGATGTGGTGATAAACCTCATTGGTCGCGATAGTCACCATGTTTTGCCCACTCGCGTCGCCCGTGTGGTATTCAAACACCAAGTAGACGTGGTTCCCCTCAATATTGACATTGATATCATGCAACTTACCGTGAGAGGTCGTGGTCTCGGCAATGTGTTTGAACTGTTCATATTGGGTGGTGACCCAAGCGACAAACTGGCCCGCCTCAGCCAGTGTTTCAAATACAAACACCGGCGTGCGTGTAACGCCTTCGTTGAGCAGCATTGCGCTGGCCCCGCCCGCCTTAGTGATCAACTGAGCGCCCCGGTTGTATGACGCGACAAGAGCGGCTTCGGTGGTCGCCAGTGGAACCAAATAGTCGTCTTGTGCGTGTAGGCCGTTTACCCGCAACGGGCCGGCGATGCCTACCGGGACTTTTACCGTGCCGATGAAGTGCTCGATATTGCGGTCAAAAATGGCACAATTTTGCTCAGTCTGATCATCAAGCAACAATGAGCGGTCGGTGAGCGCCGAGAGTGTTTTCCACCGTTGGTTTAGCGCTTTCTCGGAGATGTAAGGGCTCGGCGTCAATCGGCGTGACGGTTTTCCTTCTCGAGGCGCAAGTTGTGAAGTTAAGTCATACTCCTCATCTTGCGTCTGGAAAGGCGTGTAGGTGTTCGGGGCGGCGTGATTCATTTTGGGCATAGTGATAAACGTACAAAAATAGTGATAAACGTACAAAAATAGTGATAAACGTACAAAAAGTGTTAGGCATTCTAACGGGGTGAGGTTTGAACTCAACACCGAATCAAGAAGCAGCGAAACAGGATTGAGGAAAATGGGCAACTGGCTGCGCGAGTTGGTTTTGGGACAAGGTCTTACACATGGATATCTAATAAGGTTCCAATCATATCTTGATCGCGTTGAATGACATTTGTACCGATTTTGCTGTATTGCTCCGCTTGTGTCAGCTCGGCGAGCGGCTGGATGTGGTCAATTACCGGTACTTTAAATTCGACCTTATTGAAATCGAGGGATTTGTCTTTAAGTGGGATCGGGGCATTGGTCTGGTTGTTGATCTCGAGCGCAGCCTCTTCAGCCATGCGAGATGACTGGTCGATGATATGATAGCCAGATTGTATTGCTGAAACAGACATAAGCGCCTCCACTTACTCTAAGCTTAAGGTGTCTGCCTGCATTGAGCAAGTTTGATTACGAAAAGAGGCTTGTGATCATATCTAGCTCATCATCTGAGATAATCGATTCACTAGGATGATCCAATTTGGCGTTGATATCACCAAGAAGTGCGCGTAACTGCTGAGGTGATAGGCTCTGCAGCTGCGTGCGGATAATCTCAAATTGTTGTGGTGACATATTATTAACCCCACTTAGCATCATGTGCTCAAGTTCAGTTGTGAAAGAGATGTCTCCGTTCATCGTCTTACGCCTGTGCGAAAATTCATACAAATCGTAAGGGATTGTGCTGTTTTTTTGTCCGAGTTTTGTCAGGAAAAGTGAGATGACAGCAATTTCATGACTCTGTATTAGTGGGGCTTATCACTCTTACGCTGAATTTATTAGCCAGTGAATGCAACTCAGGAATCATTCGATAGATAAGGTGCAGCTGTTGCAACACGAGACGCACCGAATTGTCGTCTTCTTCACGCCACTCACTTAGCCTAGAGGTAATCGTCGGATCTTCCGCAATCACAAAGTCTTCAGCGTAAGGTTTACGATTTAAACGCATGCGCAGCAGTTCAAGATGCTGGTGAATCAGCCGGTGGGTATCCAGAATCAATACATGCGTTTGTTCGTTGTCGATGCGGGTACGGTGCGCGCCTAACGCTGAGACATAACTCAGCAGCGCATGGTTTAAGGTTAAAAAGCGGAAACTCTCATCTACGGCGCTTCGATAGCGCCCAGGCTCTGCGAGCATGGTCGATATGGCGGCAGTGAGGTTCGCGTCACTATTGTGCGCCGCTCGTCGAGCGATTCGGTAGGCCAGATTGTCTTTTTTACCCACGCGATATTGGCCAATGATTTGGGCTAAATATGCTTGATTCGCAGCGATAGCTTCGGCCATCACGGTGTGCAATCGTTTAGACTGCCAATCCGGGAGAATATACGCCACCGCGCCAACGGCCAGTAAGCAGCCTATGATCGTATCCGCGAGACGAGGAAGCACCACCGAGTAGCCTTCTCCTAGTTGGTTGAAGCTAAACAGAACTAAAACGGTAATAAAGCCTGTTGCGTAGCCATAATTCGCCAAACGAAAGGCAAAGAAGGCGACACCCGATGCGACAATCAGCACCAACTGACTCTCTTGTGAGGGGAAAAAACTCAGCAGTGGCACACCAACCAAAAGACCAGCAATGGTACCGACCACACGGCCAATCAGTTTTTGTCGAGTCGTGCTGTAGTTGGGTTGGCAAACGAACAAGGTGGTGAGCAAAATCCAGTAGCCATGGTCAATATCAAACGCTTGGATGATGCCGTAACCTACCGTTAATGACAGAGACAGGCGTAGCGCATGGCGAAACAGAATCGAGTCACTGTTGAGGTTGGATTGTACCCGCTGCCACATCGATTTGAGCGTGTGCGCTTCGGTGTCATCCAATTCATCCTCTTCGGGTTTTGTGGTGTCTGGGTTGCTGACGTTGGCGAGCAGTTTTTCCACCATGGCTAAGTTGTTAAACAAGTAACCAAGCTGCGCTAGCAGAGGTTTCCATGTGGGGTGATTTTGCGCTTGGAGGTGCGCCAATGAGTTTTGCAGTTCATCCAGTGCGATGACTGAATCCGTATCGTGTTGATACGCTTTGCCAGTCATGATGGCTTGACTGATGCGCTGACATGCCTGTTTTTGCGTGTCAATAAGGTGTTTGAAACGAAACAAAATATCGGAACGCTCAAAGTGTTGCGCTAATTCTTGGTAACGATAGTGGCTCGAACTTAACCGCTCATGGATATCTTGCGCAATAAAGTAGATATTAAGAAAACGGTCGCTGGCGCTGTCCACATGGCCACGTTTTGAGCGGCTGAGCAGCGTCGATTTGCACTGATTGAGCGCAGTGACGGTCGCCGCATTGCGTTTGGCCTCTTCGATACGCATCGGTTGTGGATTCAAATTGGTCACTGGGTGAAACAATTGGCTTTTCAGATCCAGGTAATGGCTGAGTTGATAAAAAACGGTAGATAAACTTTGTTGTACCGGTTGCAACGGCCAAATTGCAAACCAAACCATAGAAACCAGGAAATACCAACTCGCACCAGTAAGCAGTAATATCGGTTGGAACCAACTGTCACCACTTTGGTCAATGCCGAGCATGGTGTAGATAGCGATCAATAACGAGCCAAAGGCGATACTTGCGTAGCGACTACCGATTGCGCCAAGCATGATAAAGCCAAATGTCGAGGTGAACAGACCCAGAGCGAACAGCCAAGGCGTATCAAACAACAGCTCTATCGAGAAGGTGGCGATCGCGAAACAGATCAAAGTGAGTGTGATCGACTTTAACCGCCCAACAAAGCTATTGTCGGTTTCAGCCAGCGCCGCCGCGATGATACCAAGAATCAGTGGGACTAATAGCGTCTGCTGCTGCCAATACCAGGCAGGCACTACCGCGCCAAGCAGCGTGATTAAAATCAGTAAACTGTTATTAAACGTTCGGTTCACCCACAGGAGGCGAAGTTGGTGCAAATAGGGCACGGGCGTCTCTTCTTGGTTAGCTTTGGGGTAAACATTACCACCGACTCTATGGTAACTAACTGATCGAGGTAATGAAATAGGTCTGTTCGATGCGCAAATGACCCGCCCAGCCCTTGACTTATGTAGTAAGGTTCTGAAAAGTAGGGGCATCGCATTAACGTTTAGAGTTTGCGAGTTGATTATTGACGCCAAGGAACCTTGTGACATGCAGTTAAGTGCATCCCCATCCGCTACATTTTTTACTCAAAACGAATACCACCACGTCGAACTGGGCGAGCAGGAGTTGATTCTACGATCCGAAACGAAAGAAACACGGGTGCCTTTTCGTGTTTGGGATGGGCGAGTCAAAGTCAAAACGGGGATTGTATGGAGTGGGCTTGAGTTTTACAGCCACATTGATGGCGGTAAAGAGCGTCGTTGGATTGTTCAGGGCCTTAGCCCTAAAGCGTGTCGGCAATTCGCGCTGCACGCGGTGGCCAGTTATGAGCAGTGGCACGCCACTCAGTGCCAGCAGCTCAACCAGTATGTGCCAGAGTGGGAAGAGGCAATCGATCGTCAATTGCGTCGACCTACGTTCTTAAGGCAGTCGATGTTAGCTGCGTGGAATACGAAAGTGATGGACGATTTAGCATGCATGCGCATGACACTCGAAGAAGCTGAGTTGCGGATGCCAAAGCGCTTAGCGCCACTGCTACCGTGGATTGAAGAGACACAAACGTCACTCCAAGCGCGCAATCATCAATGGATGGAAACCGAACTTGAGAATTGGGAGGTACTGTTTTCACGTATCGAGTCATCGCCGCTTAACCTCTCTCAACGCCAAGCGGTGCTACTCAATGATGACAATAACCTAATTTTAGCCGGCGCGGGTTCGGGTAAAACCAGTGTATTGACGGCGCGAGTGGCCTACTTGCTGCAAAGTCATTTGGCGCAAGCCGATCAGATTTTAATGCTGGCGTTTGGTAAAGACGCCGCGAGCGAAATGAAACAGCGCCTTGAGAGTAAAATTGGTCTGAGCGCTGAAGGGGTGGAAGTCAGCACATTTCATAGTCTAGGACTGAAGATATTAAATGATGTTGAATCCAGTCGCGTTGAGATTTGTCCCGTTGCGGTGGACGATAAGTTGCGTCACGGATGGTGTGTCGACTGGTTGAAAAAGCACTGGATGACGCCGACCAACTTTAAGCGTTGGCAAAAACATTTGGTCAAGTGGCCCATCGCCTATTTGGCCGGGGATGATGAGTTAGGCAGTCATGTTGAAAACCCTAAACTCATCGCATGGCTAGAGAAACAGTTGAGTCAATTGGCTGCAATGGGTGTATCGAAGAAAGAGCTGCAGCAGCGATTGGTTGAGCACCCTGACTACACTCGTTTAAATAGCGAACTCTCTTTGGTGTGGCCTTGTTATCAAGCTTGGCAGCAGATGCTGAAAGAGCAGCAGCAAGTTGACTTCAATATTATGATTTCAAGAGCCGTCGACTATGTGAAGAAGGGCAAATTCCGCGCGCCTTGGAAATACATCATGGTGGATGAGTATCAGGATGTCTCTCCCGCACGTCTTGCTTTGATTGAAGCGCTGTGTACGCAAGTTGAACCCCATGAAGAGGAAGATGGCTGCGCGTTATTTGCCGTTGGCGACGATTGGCAATCCATCTATCAATTTGCTGGATCTGATGTTTCGTTGACGACAGGGTTTAGTGAACGCTTCCAACATGCGACCATTCACTACCTCGACACCACATACCGTTTTAACAATCAGTTGGGCGCGGTTGCCAATCGATTTGTGCAGCAAAATCCACAGCAGTTGCAAAAATCACTCAATAGCCACAAACAACAAAAGAGCAAAGCGGTGACATTGGCACCTGCAGGTCAAGTGGAAAAAATCCTTGATCAACTGGATCGTAACGCCAAGCAAACAACCCAAGTGATGTTACTCGCCCGAAATCACTATCATCGCCCTGAACTGCTCGACGATTGGCAGAAACGGTTTCGACAATTGTCGATAGAATTTATGACATGTCACGCGAGCAAAGGACGTGAAGCCGACTTTGTGATTATATTAAATGTGGATGAAGGGCAGTTTCCAGCTCGAGTTAAAGCGCTCCATTTGGATGGCGCCTTGACACAATCACAAGAAAGCTACCCGTTTGCAGAAGAACGGAGACTGTTCTACGTCGCGCTTACACGCGCAAAGAAAAAGGTTTGGGTAACCTTCAACGGCAGTGGTTCGAGTTTTGTCAAAGAGCTGCTTGAAGAGGATTACCCGGTCAGTATTGTGAAATAGCACCGCGAGGAGTGGCCGATGGAATTTTGTATTGCGCTCACCACCACCAACAGTCAAGCGCTCACTGAGCGAATCATAGATGCGTTACTTAAAGAAAGGCTTGCCGCTTGTATTCAAACCATGCCCATTGAGAGTCACTATGTCTGGCAAGAGCAAGTGTGTCGTGACAACGAAACCTTACTGGTGATCAAAACGACGCAGAGCGACTACGTTGAAGTTGAACAAAAGGTGGTGGAGTTGCACGATTACGATACCCCGCAAGTCGTGCAAGTGCCCATTGTCGATGGTTTCAACCCTTATCTCAGTTGGCTTGAGGCAAACACTCGTCGTTGAACGGCCATCAGAGCGAGTGCGCTTAACGCGCCCAAGGTGTCCATCAGCATGTCTTTTTGCGCATCCCATATATCACCTTGGGAACCGAGAAAGGCGATGCCCTCATCGCCACCCGCTAATTCAGCGTACCACCACTCAATGATTTCATAGCCCGCTGCCAGCGACATCATTGAGAATAAGGCAAAACACGCAGACAGCCCCCACGGTAGCTTGCGTTTTCTCATCAGGTATTCCGCTATCGGATAGGCGTAAAGGCCGATAGAGAAATGGGCAACGCGATCAAAGTGATTTCTCTCTGAGCCAATGAGTTGGTTGAACCAGTCAAAGGGGACCTCAGCAAACGTATATTTTGCACCAATCGTGTGTAATACCAGCCAGACGAACATCAGAATGTAGGCCGTATGGCTAAATACGTAGCGCTGGGATAACCACCAAATAATCGCCAGTATTGCCACGGCAGGCACAATTTCAGCCAACCAAACGTGAATTGAACTTGGGTTAACAACAGAAAATAGAAACACTGCACTGTAGATTGCAGTGAGAAACTTCAGGGTTTTTAGGTGTGTTGTACGCATGTGTGTTGTACGCATAGTCGCTTACTGTTTGATTGATATGCTACTGTTTTACCATTAAATAAAACGCTGTTCAATTGTGACTTTCACTCTGCCGATCTCGCTTTATGTTGAAATTCCGCTTTGCTGCACACTCTTCGTGCAAACACTTACGTTACCTGTAGTCAACATTTGATTTACCTATAGGAGGCACATAGAATCGAGTCAAATTCTAATAACGAGTAAAGAAAGCATGAAACTGGATACCGTTGATTACCTTGCTGACGATGCCGCAGAGCAATTTGTTCAATCCTTGAGAGAGACCGGCTTTGGTGTGTTAAAAAACCACCCAATTCCGCAAGAGTTGGTCGAGTCAATTTACGAAAATTGGTACCAATTTTTTACCTCAGAGCGCAAAAATGATTTCCACTTTAACGTCGAAACGCAAGATGGTTATTTCCCGCCTAGTGTCTCAGAGGTCGCGAAAGGTCATACAGTAAAAGACATTAAAGAGTATTTTCACGTCTATCCTTGGGGGCAGGTTCCTGAGGAGCTCAAAGCACAAATTCTTGATTACTACCAGCGTGCAGACAGATTTGCCCAAGAGTTGCTCGGCTGGGTTGAAGCTCATGCGCCGAAAGAGGTACAGGAGAAATTCTCGATTGCGCTTTCTGAGATGATCAATGGTAGCCAGAAAACCTTGCTACGCATTCTGCATTACCCCCCAATGACGGGCGATGAAGAGCCTGGCGCCATTCGCGCAGCGGCCCATGAAGACATTAACTTGTTGACCGTATTGCCCGCCGCCAACGAACCGGGCTTGCAAGTGAAAAGTAAAGAGGGTGACTGGATCGATGTGCCTTGCGATTTTGGCAACCTCATCATCAATATTGGTGATATGTTACAAGAAGCATCCGGTGGCTATTTCCCATCGACCACGCATCGCGTCATTAATCCAACCGGCGCTCGCCAAGAGCACTCACGCATTTCACTGCCGCTCTTTTTGCACCCCAAGCCTGAGGTTGTGCTGTCAGAGCGTTACACCGCCGACAGCTACTTGATGGAACGCCTACGTGAGTTAGGGGTTATCTAACCCTATCAAGCGCATGACAATAGAGTCGCCTTTGGTGGCTCTTTTTTCGCACAGAATAACAGTTGTTATCTGTTTTACTCGACAAATGGTTGAGGATCCATTTAAGTAAAAGAAAAACGGTGAAGGATCCTATGGGTAATCAGCAAGCACTCGCGACGTCGTTTCAGCAATACATGGAAAACCCTCTGCTTTGGCCAATCCTCGAAGTGCTACGCAAAAAGCCGTCGGGGTGGAAGGTTCACACCTTAGCAGCTCATCTTGGTGAACTCGGTTATATGCCTGAGTTGGATCCTTTGCCAGAAAAAGATCTGTTTAAACGCAATTTCTTGATGATGAACGCCCTGTACCAACTGCAAGAGACGCTTTACCCAGATAATTGGCTGCAAGTCCAGGCGATGAATATTGTGCTTTTACCGACGCTACAAAGTCATGGTTTTGCGATTGATACCGATGATCCTTTGCGAGATTACTACACCCAGTGGTCCAATTATGAAGCAGAAGAGGGCGAAGTGAAGCGTCTGCTGAATGAATTTTGGAGTCGCTATCAGAGGTTTCTTGGGGGCAATCATCATGAAGATATGGACCGCCGCAAAGCACTGTCACTATTTGAACTGCCTCAAGAGGCGACACAGACAGAGATACGAAAAACGTGGCGTAAGTTGGCGCTGAAGTGGCACCCTGATAGAGAGAATGGCAACAGCGAACGATTCCGAGTACTGTGTGAAGCGTGGAATGTACTTCGCCAGTAAAAAGGGATTCTAAGCAGCCAAACCGTAGACAGCAAACCAAGCGGCTGCTGTCCATGTTGTGACCGCGTCACATATTCAACGTTTTATTGACCTTTAAACTGCGATTTGCGCATGCGGTTTAGCGCGGCCATGACGTCCAACACTCGCGGTTTGGCAAGGTCACCTTGATTGGGCATAGTGTGATGCCACTGGTCATTGAGCATTTGTGCCACGTCTTTAGCAGGGTTGGCAGACCAACCAGGACGCTGAGCCAACTGAAACCACAACCAGCCAATCGCGTTCACTTCTGAGCTCGATTCCAACTGTTCAAGAGCCGAAAGGTCGGTAAACTCTTTGCCAAAACGCAGTGAATCGACGCCTTTCGCCGCAACGCGAAACTTGCCGTCTGCCAATACCGCTTGCAAAGCAGAGCAATTCAATTTTCGAGGACGGAAAGTAGCGAGCGCTGATTCGGCTTCATTTTGACGCGTGGTTGGGTGCTCTTGCGTAACAAGTTTCGCTTTTTCGGTCACGTCGATGGCTTGGTAATCGTGCATTTGAATCACGGTATCCGCCACATCTAGGTAATCGCCTGAACCCCCCATAACAACTATGGTTGAGATGTCCAATTCATCACGTAACTGGCCAATGCGATCGACCAAGGGCGTGATCGGTTCATCACCTTTTGCGACCAAAGCCTGCATGCGCTCGTCACGAATCATGAAGTTGGTGGCTGAGGTATCTTCATCAATCAGCATTGCTTTAACGCCAGATTCAATAGATTCTTGTAACCATGCTGCTTGAGAGGTCGAACCAGACGCGTCTTGGGTTGAGAAATGAGCCGTATCTTTGCCCATCGGCAAGTGGTTGATGTAGTTTGACAGGTTCAAGTCATGCACGCAGCGCCCGTCTTCGGCGCGGATTTTCATCGCTTCGCTGCTGGTGACGACCCATTCTCTGCCATCGCCGGCAATGTGGTTGTAAATAGAGCGTTCGATAGCGCTCAGTAGCGTCGATTTGCCATGAAAGCCGCCACCAACGATCAATGTAATGCCAGCCGGAATGCCCATACCTGACACCGCACCGTGATGAGGGGTATGGAACGTTACTTCAAGCGACGGCGGCGAGACAAACGCGACCGCTTCTTTCATTGGCAAGTCAGTGTTACCGGCCAAACGCGGCAGCACGGCGCCATTACCAATAAAGGCGACTAAGCCACGCTCATCCAACTGATCTCGAATCGCTTGTTGATCTTCCACACCTTGGCAATGTGCAATCAGAGCGGCTTTATCTAACTCGCGCTCAATCGTGGCACGACGGATAAATTTAGGTAGGTGAAAGGTGAGGAGGTTAAGCGCTTTTTTGCCAAGGACACTGCGTCCTTCTGCGGGTAAATTAACCCGAAAACGCAGCTCTATGCCTTCGTCAGTAAACATCACCGCAGTGGAATCCATCACAGTTTGACCCGTTAGGGCGATGCTGATGAGGTTTTCTTGTTTTGCCAGTTGAGCAAAGGTGCGGGCGATAAAGTCGCGTGCCGCAATTTGATAGACAGCAGATTGCTCACGTAGCCAGTCTAAGCCGGTCAACGACCAAGGGCGGAGTGCGCGCACTCGTGATGCTGACGCATGCGGGTCGGCTTGAACGTAGTCGATGTGAAAGGTGTAATCGCCAAAGTCGTATTGACCTTTGATTTGCTGATAAGCGCGATAGTTCTGCTTTTCGATTTTTTTAAGGGTGGCGGTTAACTGATCCATGACTGGCTCACTATAGAATTTTGAAAGCGTGGATTATAGAAACCTGTCGGCGCAGAGTAAAGGTAAACTACCGACGAATAAGGTGCGTGAGGTCAGCGGAGCCTAGAGCACTCGCCGCGCGAGGAAGGCACGGCGAGTAGGGGAAGTTACGCCTCTTTTTTTTCGATAAATGGGGCTAAATCGACATCAGCGTGATAATCAATGGCATCAAATCCAAAACCATTCAAATTGAGAAACTCCTGCTTGTAGCCTTGATAGTCACCAAGCTGTTTGAAGTTATCTTGGTTCATCTCTTTGAGTAGGAGCGCCACCTCATCCTGAACGGGCTTGGCCAATTCTAGATCGTCAATACGTATCAACCGTTCCCCATCAACCTCTACTTTTGCTTGATTGTAGAGCTTGCTTGCATAGAGCCGTTGCATTTGCTCGATGCACCCTTCGTGCACGCCTTGCGCTTTCATCACTTTGTAGAGCGCTAAAAGGTAAGGCGTTAAGCCAGGGATAAACACACTTGCCTTAGTGACCAGCGCCTTGCACACACAAGCGAATGCGCCACCATCGAAATTGGCTAATTTCAAATTTAATGAATGGCTAGTCTGATGCAAATCAACTTTGGCTCTTCCAAGGGTGCCATCAAGATAGATAGGGTGGGTGATCTCAGGCCCGATGTAAGAAAAAGCAAGCGTTTGACAACCTTGGGCAATCGATTCTGAGTTGATTAAGGTATCCACCCATGCTTCCCAATCCTCGCCACCCATCACTTTTTGTGTATGATGCGCTTCTTCTTCCGTTGCGGGCTCTAATCGGGTGTTGATCCACGCATCGTGCTCGAGATCGATCGTTGCACCGGTAATCGGTTCAAACATTGGCTTAATCGCTGAGCGCCACACTTCACCGGTGTCAGGGTTAGGTCGCAGGCCGCTGGCGACACTGTAGACTATTAAATCGACTTCCCCTTCAAAATAGGTTTCTATCGCTTCAACGACTTCGTTCTTGATCGCTGAAGAGAACGCATCGCCATGAATATTTACCGCGATTCGTCCTGCCTTTTCAGCATGCTGTTTGAAGAAGTAGTCATTGAAGTAACCTGCGCTGCCTACGCCTTTTTCACTTGGGCTACGCTCAAAGGAGACGCTGATGGTATCAGCTTGAGCCCCGCCAAACGTCAGAGCGATACGCGATGCCAAACCAAACCCTGAAGAGCCACCAATGATTAGCACACGTTTTGGTCCGTTTTTGATCGGCTCTGCTTGTTGTACGTATTGGATTTGACGGAGGAGAGCTTGTTCACAGCCGTAAGGATGCGCACTGCGAGCTATCACACCTTGTATTACTGGTTCAATTATCATGAAACTTTCCTTAGAAACGGACGTTGTCTGATTAACCTAGCGTAAAAATAGGTAAAGTTTATTGAGCCAGACCAATGACAAGTGATTATCTATCGGTATTTACAGAAATTTTAGTTTACAGAAATTTTACCAGCTCGTTGGCGACAAAATCAGCGATCCAAGGTTGGGCTTCAGGTTTAGGATGCAGTCCGTCGTTCATCATCCATTGAGGCTCTGTGATGACGCCTTCAAGAAAGAAAGGCAGCAGTGGCACATTGTGTGCGTCTGCCACTTTAGGATAAACGGCTGAAAACGCTTGCGTATAACGCTTACCGTAATTGGGCAATACATGGATTTGCATTAAAAGCGGCATTGCCCCTTGCTGTTTGACTTGTTCGATGATGGCCGAGAGGTTGTTTTCGACCACGTTAGGTGGAAATCCCCGCAAGCCATCGTTAGCGCCAAGCTCGATTAATACGTAATCCGGCTGATGCTCACTCAACAGGCTAGGTAGGCGGCTGAGGCCGTTACCTGAGGTATCTCCAGAGATACTGCCATTAATGACCGCAAGATCATGGCCTTTGGTTTTCATTACATTAGGTAACAAGGTAGGCCATGCTTCTTCAATCGACATTTGATAACCTGCACTCAGGCTATCTCCTAAAACCAATAGCTTAGCGCTATATGCGGGTTGAACAAAAACGAGAAAAAAGACCAAGGAAAGTAAACGAATCATGCAAACATCCATCATTCAAGCAACGTCATTATCAAAAATAGTCTCCACTAAACAGGAGCAATTAACAATCCTTGAAGAGGTAAATCTTGAAATCTTTGCCGGAGAGAGCGTGGCGATCGTCGGCACATCCGGTGCGGGTAAGTCCACCTTGATGACGTTGTTAGCCGGTCTCGACACCCCAACAAAAGGCGCAATCCAGCTGCTAGGTAAAACCTTATCAGAGCTGGATGATGAGCAAAGGGCGAAAATACGCAGTGAATCGGTTGGGTTTGTTTTTCAGAGCTTTTTGCTGATACCGAGTTTGAGCGCGTTAGAGAACGTTACCTTGCCATGCTTACTAAAAGGCGAAGATGAAAACATTGAGCGCGCAAAAATGTTGTTAACGTCGGTAGGGCTTGAGCATCGAATGCATCACTCTCCCTCTCAGCTGTCAGGGGGTGAACAGCAGCGTGTTGCTTTGGCGCGCGCTTTCATGATTGAACCGAAAATCCTCTTCGCCGATGAACCGACGGGAAATCTGGATGAACACACCGCAGCGAAAGTGATCGAGCTGTTGTTTGAACTCAATAAACAGCACGGGACGACCTTAGTGCTGGTGACCCATGACAGCGAGCTAGCACGTATGTGCGATCGCACCATAGTCATGTCGGCTGGTCAGATCAAAGGAGAGTAGGGATGGCACACTCTCGTTTAAACTCGCGTCTAGTGCGCTGGAGTGTCAGTGAAATTCGTCAAGGCCAGCTCTGGCCGATTGCCGCCGCGCTGACGTTAATTATCGCCTGCATCTTTGCCTTAACCGCTTTAGCGAACCGCATGGAGCAGGTCATCGTCAAACAGGGCAAGCAAGCGTTAACGGCGGATGTGCAGTTCAGTAGCTCGAATCCTCTGCCCGAAACATTGCTACAAAACGCCGCCGCATTGAATATGGACACTGCGCGTCAAACTCGCTTTGCCACCATGGCGTTTAGTGACGCGCAGATGAAACTGATCACCGTTAAGGCGGTAGAGTCGAACTATCCGCTGCAAGGTGATTTTCGCTTAAGTGATGGCCAAGGGGAAAAAGCACGAGTAGCGCCTGGTGAGCTGTGGCTTGACGAGCGTCTATTTGCCCAGTTAGAGGTTACTATTGGTGACGCCGTCACTATTGGTGATGCCGATTTCACCGTTACAGGACGTGTATTAGAAGAGCCAGGGCTAAGCTTCAATCCATTTCAGCAAATGCCGTCGGTCTTTATCCACATGGATGACATCGATAAGACAGGCGCTATTCAGCTCGGCAGTCGCGTGCGCTACAACCTATTTTTGAATGGCGACGACACCAGCATAGAGACGCTAAAAAGCCGCATTGAACTGACCCCAAGTGAACGTTGGCGAGATCAAAACAGTGCCAGTCGCACCAACGATGTTTTTCAGCGCACTCAGCAATATTTGTCTCTCAGCGTCGCGATTGTGGTCATTATGGCCGCAACCACATTGGTACTGACCTGTCAGCACTATGTCTCTACTCGCACCAAGACCATCGCTATGTTGAAAAGCCTTGGCGCAACAAAGCAGTGGATTGTCCGCTGGCTTTCTATTCAGGTCGCGATACTGCTACTGACAGCGAGCGTGCTTGGCTTACTGATTGGTGTCGGGTTAGAAGTGTTACTCCGCATTCCTCTGGTTGACTTGCTACCTAATCCACTCCCGAGCTATGGCTTGATGCCTGCGCTGGTCGCGCTTGCCAGCAGCGTGTGTATCGCCGTACCTGCCCTTGGGATTCCTCTGCATCGCTTAGTGAATGTCAGTGCGGTCAATGTGATGCAAACCCAAGCAAGCGACACGGGCCATAAGTCAAAGTGGTTGATTCTGGTGCCTGTCGTGCCGATGCTCGCGGCATACTACGACAACATGTTGGTTTGGATTGTCATGCTGGGTATGGTGCTGCTGTTTGTGCTGCTCGGCGCGGTGAGTCTGCTTGTCACCAAGCAGTTAGCCAAAATGCCACTGAGTACGTCATTCAAATTGGCGCTCTCGCGCATCAACCGCTCAATGACGGCAACCGGTTTGCAGTTTGGCGCTCTTGGGCTTTCTTTGATGTTGCTGGCCGTGATGTGGCTCGTTCGCACTGATCTACTCTCTGATTGGCAACGTACTATTCCACCAGATGCGCCGAATGCCTTCGCTCTGAATATTGCACCTTACGAAAGAGAGGCCTATTTAGAGGTGTTGGACCAAAATGGGATCACTCGTTCCGACGATTATCCCATCATTCGGGGACGCTTGACGAAAATTAATGGGCAAGATGCGAAAGAAGCCTCTGATGGCGGAGAAGGCAACGACGCACTGCGTCGTGAGCTCAATTTTACCTACGCCGAGGGGATTCCTGCACACAACGAGTTGCTTGAGGGTGAGTGGACTGAAAAGGGCGGCGTGTCCGTTGAGTCGGATGTCGCTAGCGATCTGGGTCTAGCGATTGGTGATGAGCTTGAGTTTGTGATTAACGGCCAAACGATAATTGCGATGGTTAATTCCGTGCGTGCCGTAGAATGGCGTGATATGAAGCCTAATTTTTACTTCATTTTTACGCCGGATGTGCTAGAGCAAATCCCAGCGACGTTTTTGGTCAGCTTTCGCGTCGACGACCAACATGACGGGTTGCTCAATACTCTGTCAAAGGCGCACCCAACGGTTAGCTTGATGGATATTCGTCAAATGGGTGAGAAAATCCAATCGCTGCTTGAGCAAATCGTTTGGTCGATTACCTTATTGGCGGCACTTGGCGTCTTGGCAGGGTTACTTTTGATCTTTACGTTGCTGAGGCTAAGTCTGTCACAACGTAAATCAGAGATGCAGCTCTACCGAACGTTAGGTGCGAGTCGAAAACGGGTCACGCGCACCATTTGGGCAGAATATGGCTTGATGGCATTGATTGCTGGTTTGATTGCCGCACTGGGGGCAGAAGCCGTAGTCGGTGGGATCATTTACTTCGGTTTTGATCTCACCCCAAGCTTGCATTATTTGTTGTGGTTAACCATGCCAATCATCACGTTTTGCACACTGGCGTTGGTTGTTTTCAGTATGATTAAAAAACTGTTAGCCCCTATAAATAAAGAGTTTAGCTGACGCTGTTCGGGTCAAGTTATTCAGTTATCCACAAAAACGGTGGATAAGGTTTGGGATAACTTGACCTGTAGATAACTCACTAAATCGCGCAACGCTAGGAAAGTTCAAGCATGCAGCAAAGTTGTTATTCACAGAATCGATTTTTCTATGAGTTCCAATTTTTCAGTCAAGCATTTTTTTCAACTTTTTATGATGAAAATGTCATTCATATCCCTTGCAAAAAAAGTGATTTTTATCACCGTTTTTTAAGAGTAAAATAACCGAGAAATGAAACAACTAGCCGCGCAGATGTCACAGATCAACACACAGCCAAGTTCAACGTCCATCGTCATTATTGGTGGGGGCGTTGCCGGCGCCACGGCCGCTGTCCATTTATCCGAAATTGGGCAAAAAGTTACCCTCATTGAGCGAGGCGCGAGCCTTGTCAGTGGACCGCCGATTTGCCATCTCCATGCTGGTGGGAATTTGTACCGGGAAATCTCGACGGAGCAATGTATTGAATTGCTTGAACAGTCGATTGAAACGGTGCGTCTTTACCCTCAAACCATCAATCGTCGTCCAACTCTGATTGCTGTTCCTATTTCCGATCCCGGCAGTGTCGATGAGGTCGAATCTCGCCTGCAAACCATCCGTGATTGCTACCAGACCTTAGTGGACCGAGACCCGGCCAATCAAGTGCTGGGCGCGCCACAAGATTACTATCGCTGTTTTTCAAAAGAGGAATTGCAAGCACTGGCGACGCGCACTCAACCTGAGGCACCAACAAGTGTTGAAGAATGGGTGATTCCTTTTGCTCAGCATGCCGACCTCGATGCGCTAAAGTACCCTGTGGTTGCAGTGCAAGAGCACGGTTGGAGTGTCTTTCGTTTGGCCGCGAGCGCAAAACTCACACTCGCTGCACATCCAAATTGCCAATTGCTCACCTCATGTGAAGTCACTGATCTTGAAGAGAGTGGGAACGGCTGGCTGATTCGTTATCGCGATGACAATAACCGACTGCACGAACTTCAAGCTCAATACGTCATCAACGCCTGTGGTTATCAAACCGGCACGATTGACGATCTGGCTCAAAAGAAACGTCAGCGTATGGTGGAGTTTAAAGCCGCTTATGTCACGCGATGGGCACAGTGTGATCAGGTATGGCCCGAGGTCATTTTCCATGGTCAACGGGGGACGCCAGCAGGTATGGCGCAGCTGACCCCGTATGCAAATAAAGTGTTTCAACTGCACGGAATGACCAAAGAGATTACCTTGTTTGATGAGGGGTTGGTTGCCTCCGATGACCGCTCTTCTCAGCCCCAGTTACCGGCTCCCCTAATCAAGACGTTGAATCAAGGCTGGGAGGAGTCCGTGGCCAAAGAGCGCAGCCTGCGTGCCGTGCGACACATCGGACAGTACGTGCCTGACTACCATTCGGCGGATTACTATGCGCTGCCTTTGTTTGGCGCGCAACAAATACCAGGACGAGATGACTCGTTAAGAGCCGCAGACGTTTCGTTTGAAGCCAATCACTATGCACGCATCGAAGTGGTCAAAGGTTCATCTGCGCTTGAAGCCGCAAGAAAAGTAGTGACGCAGTGGGGCTTGTATGACTATCGGGGAGCCTCCATTGAGTCTCATCACCCGGTGTGTACCCGCTTGGTGGCGAGCGACGTTGAACAAGAAGCAAAACGTATCGCGATTGAGCGTGGCTACCCTGCAGAGTTGGCCCAAGTCTATGGTGAATCCCAGTAAAGCAGCTATCACCACACCGTGTCATCGAATGATACAAAAAGGCGCCAATCGGCGCCTTTTTGTTATTTCGCCGCCCGCTTGGCCGCGACTAAGCTTAGTTAATACAACAAAAGTGATGGCAATGAATTAATAGCCGAAGAAGCGCGCCCACTGACACCAGACATCTTGCAAGCCGAGTAAATCGCCCTTTTCAAACGTCACGGTTTGGCCCGGCCGAGCTTGAGCGATACGTGGCAGGTCAATACGGGCCACACAGCCTAATTTGGGATAACCGCCGATCGTTTGCTTGTCACTGAGCAAAATAATCGGGTCGCCACTTTTGGGCACTTGTATTGCGCCTAACGCAATTCCTTCGCTCAACAGTTCCATATCCGGTGGCGTAATTGTGTTACCGCGCAGGCGATACCCCATTCGATTGATGTGCTGGCTTACCTCAAAACGTCGGCTGTAAAAGGCACCGATCGCGTCTGGAGAAAACTGTTCACTTTGATACCCCTCAATCACGCGCACACGAATGGGGAGGTTGTAATCAGGGCGGTAGCGAAATGAAATCTGTGTGCTTTGGCGGGATAATGGGTGGTAAGTAAACGCCAGTTGATCCCCCGCTTTAAGTGCGCGGCCTTGCTCTAATCCGCCGAGCGCTTCACGGGTGACGGTGGACACACTGCCCAATACTGGTGACACATCAAAGCCCCCTTTAATGGCAAGGTAGCTTCTTAGCCCGTTGGCCGGAAGACCAAAGCTCAACGTTTGCCCTTTACGGGCGACAAATGTTGACCAGTTATCTATGCGCTGACCGTCGAGTTTAGCATTGAGATCCCCACCTGCAATGGCGAGGTTGCAGTGACCATTGAAACGAAATTCCGCTTGTCCCAAGGTAATTTCAATGGTTGGGCAATTGACCGGGTTATCGAGCAAATGATTCGCCCAACTGTAGGCGTAATCATCCAAGGGTCCGCCTTGAGTAATGCCCAAATGCGCCAAGCCAAATCGCCCAAAATCTTGGATGAGGCTCAGTTGTCCAGGTTTGATGACTTCAACGTAAGACTTCATAAGGCAAACTCCCCATCAAGCGACCCACCGAGTTGAAGAAATTGTTCTCGATCGACGGCCTTAAAGCGCACTTGAGAGCCGACACTGTACGGCAGCATCTGCGCTTCATCGGCTGTGAACAGCGCTAATGGGCAGCGTCCAATGATGTTCCACCCACCCGGTGAATCACTCGGATAAACCGCAGTATGATGATTGGCAATCGCTACGCTGCCTCTGGGAACATTGACGCGCGGCGTACTTTGACGTGGCAGTTGTAATTGAGGCGTGACTTGACTCATAAACGCAAACCCGGGCGCAAAGCCGATCGCAGTGACGCTGTAACACTCTTGAGTGTGCAGTTCGATTACCTCGTCCAATGTCATACCTTGCTCGAAATAGATCGCTAAGTCTGGCCCTACATCCGGATGATAGTAGACGGGTAATTCAATGATCTCTGCGCTATGGCTTACTGACGGGCTGGCTATGGTGCTGTCCAAGATGCGTTCGACGCGTGGGATAAAATCGAAAATGGAGATTCGGTGAGGTAAATAGTCAATCAACAGAGTGATGTGCGAGGGGGTGACGTTCATCAGCCATTGCGCTAACTGAGACTGAACGTTTTCGCCACAGTGCTGGATTATACTCGACAGCTCTGGCGAAGGGGCCGCGTCAAAGGTGACTAAAATACTGCACTCGGCAACGGGATCGATGGTATAGGTGATCGTCATCTGTTACTCCATGCTGGTGCGGATTTGCTTGACAATATCGATGGCCGCCAGATTATCGCCGTGTACGCATAAGGTATCCGCCTCAATATCAATCGCGTAGCCCTCTATGGTGCGCACTTTGCCATATTGGGTGATTTGGCGAACTTGGCTAATGATATCTTCGGCGTTGGTAAGGACCGCATCGGGCAGCGTTCTTGGTGCCAGAGTTCCATTGGCGAGATAGCGTCTGTCAGCAAACGCTTCAAACAGCAAAGGCAGCTCATACCGGTCGGCAATATCAAGTAGAGGCTGGTTATCGAGCACGGCGAGCGTCATTAAAGGGACATTGAAACAAGAGACGGCATCAGCGACCGCATCGAACAGCGATAAGTCCTTAAGCATGTCATTATAAAGCGCGCCATGTGGTTTGACATAACTGAGTTCTGTGTTGTGCGCTTCACAAAGCGCTTTAAGCGCGCCAACTTGATAGATGATCATCGCAGTGACTTCTTCGGGGCTCATGGCAAGGCTTCGGCGTCCAAATCCTTGTAAGTCTGGGTAACTGGGATGGGCGCCAATCTTGACGTTGTGGCGAACCGCGAGCGCGACAGTCTGTGACATAATAGTTGGGTCAGAAGCGTGGTAGCCGCAGGCGATATTGGCCATGTCTACGTGGGGCATCACCAAGGTGTCATTGCCCATCGACCAAGCACCAAAGCTTTCGCCCATATCACAATTCAACAAGATTGCGCGTTTTGCCATGCATTTATGTCCCTTTATGCTCATTAGTGAGATTTATCGTACAAATAATCCGAATTGCGTTCAAATTTTGAACGGCGTCACTGAGTGTGTTCCTATCGTGTTGCTAAGCTTAAGCACAAACCGCATCAAAAGAAAACAGAGCGGTTAATGTTTTAGGTAGCAAATAGTGTTTTAGGTAGTGG
The DNA here is from genome assembly GCF_059834345.1 of Vibrio sp. R11-SG3-ISO3-SZ. Taxonomy (NCBI): domain Bacteria; kingdom Pseudomonadati; phylum Pseudomonadota; class Gammaproteobacteria; order Vibrionales; family Vibrionaceae; genus Vibrio; species Vibrio sp. R11-SG3-ISO3-SZ. The sequence goes on along the minus strand of NZ_JCBDGX010000060.1, from coordinate 11,197 downwards.
GTGAAGGGCGAAGCGCTCAAATGTGATATGAAAAGGGTCATCGGCGATAGACGTGGCGTTTGTATTCAGAATCGCCAAAGAAGATGGGTTGAGAGGAGTCGCGTATGCTCTCGTTGAACGCGCTATCGTTGAAATCTAAGCTTATCGTCCCACTGATTCTTTTTTCATTGGTGATTTTACTTCTCACTCAGGGCAATGCGCTCAATGTTGCTCTCCAATCGCAAACCGACAACCTTATCGACCGTGCTCACGTATTGTCTCTTGGTTTATCATCGCCGTTAAACTCGGCCATTTTGGGTGGGCATACTGAACAAGCGACGCAAATATTGCAGTCGTTTTCCGCAGACAAAGAGATCGTGCGCGTTAAGCTGCACACCTTAGATGGCAAACTGTTTTCGATGTATGAACAACATGGTGTCGCAGCGCCTTTGCCGAGTGCGCAGCAGCTCGCTGCATTGAAAGAAACGGGCCAGGCAGTGAGCGACGATTATCTTTTTGCGCTCTTTCCTCTCTATGCAAACGGTAATGAAGTGGCCAAGTTTAGAGTGACGATCTCCACCAAATCGTTTCAAGATAGTTCAGAGCAAGTCATACATAATGCGCTGATCTTTATTGTCTTTTTGACCATTGCGACCGCCATTTTGTTTTACACCGTACAAAAGTACATTCTCAACCCCGTCATCAGTTTGCGCGCTGCGATACAAGGATATATTGAACACAAATCCAACAGTATTGAGATTGATACCATCGCGAACGATGAAGTGGGTGATTTAGTCCGTGCCTTTCGCACTATGCTGAGACGTTTGAAACTGCGTGATCAACAAGTCAATCATACACTTGATAGATTAGAACAAGAGAAATCCTTCGCCAACGAGGTGGTCGAGTCGGTCAAACACGCGCTTATTGTTGTCAATCAGCATGGCGATGTTCTCCATTTTAATGCGATGACGTGTGAGATATTCCGCTGTACCAGCGCATTTATCCAAGCCAGTAAGTTGATAGATTTGATTCAAGGTAAAGGGCAATCCGAATTAAAGCACGCGCTCGAAAACAATCTAGAGTTTGAAGATCGCCATATCGTCCTCGAAGATCTGTTTCATGATCGCCGATTCTTAAAAGTAAGTGGTACGCCGCTTTCAAAACCCGGCCAGTGTCTCATCGCGATTGAGGACATCACCCAAGTCGAAGTGGCGATGAGCCGCCAACGCATGGCGGCGAATATTTTTGAAAACAGTAAAGATGGCTTAGTGGTCACCGATGATAGCGATGTGGTCACTATGCTCAACCCGGCCAGTCGTCGGATACTGGGAGTAGATAGCAGCGAGATAATTGGTCAGCACCATCGTGAGCTATTCCGTTGGGCGGATTTTGATTCCGTCATGACGCAGATAAAACGCATGATTGAAGAGCAAGGTGAGTGGCAAGGTGAGGTGTGGGAGATTCATCCCCTTGGTCACCGAGTACCGCTTTATGTTCGAGCATCGAAAAATCGTACCAGCGCCAGTGAACATCGCTTCGATTATGTCTATGTGATTGTCGACTTATCTTCAGTCAAAGAGATGGAGCGGCTTGAGTATATGGTCAATCATGACAGTTTGACAGGGCTTGCCAATCGTACCCATCTTTACCGCGTATTAGGTAAAACGCTCACCGATGAGCGTCTATCCAAAACGGGCATTGCACTTTTGTATCTCGATCTTGATGGATTTAAAGCAGTAAACGACACTTACGGCCACGATGCAGGCGACGCAGTGCTTAAAGAAGTCTCGCGCCGCCTATCGTTACATGTGCGCAGCCAAGATTTGGTGGCTCGACTGTCCGGCGACGAGTTTGTGGTTTTGATGACTTCTTGTGATCAACCCAGTACGCATGCCCTCGCAGAGCGGCTACTGGCGGAAATCAGCAATGAAATCGACTATGCCGGTGAGCGTCTATCGGTCGGTGTGAGTATTGGTATTCACTACACTCAACGTGCGCAGGGTACCAGTCTCGAACAATTCCTCAAAGCGGCCGACAAAGCCATGTACCGAGCTAAAATGGAAGGTAAAGGGCAGGTCATCATGAGTGAGGCAAGTTAGCGTTATCTCGCGCGCGATTTTCTGTTACCATTCAACGAAATACTAACATTAGGCTAGAGTTATGAATGTATTAGTGACAGGCGGTATGGGCTACATTGGCAGCCATACGTGTTTGCAAATGATCGCCGCTGGAATGACGCCTGTTATCGTCGACAACTTGTATAACAGCAAGCGCAGTGTGCTTGAACGTATTGAGAAGGTTTCAGGTCAAACGCCGACCTTTATTGAAGGCGATATTCGCGACAAAGCCTTGATGAAGCAAGTGCTTGTTGAGCACAACATCGATGCGGTGATTCACTTTGCCGGGCTTAAAGCGGTCGGTGAGTCTGTGGAAAAGCCACTTGAATATTATGACAACAACGTCAACGGTACGCTTGTATTGGTCGATGCGATGCGCGAAGCAGGGGTGAAGACCTTAGTTTTTTCTTCATCTGCGACTGTCTATGGAGACCCTGCGAGTGTGCCTATTACCGAAGATTTCCCAACCAGCGCAACCAATCCTTATGGTCGTAGCAAGTTGATGGTTGAAGAGTGTTTGACCGACTTTCAACATGCCAATCCCGATTGGAGTATCACCTTACTGCGTTATTTCAACCCCGTTGGTTCACACCCATCCGGTGAGCTTGGCGAAGATCCGCAAGGTATTCCAAATAACCTAATGCCATTTGTCTCCCAAGTTGCCGTAGGGCGCCGTGAATTTTTATCTGTGTTTGGTGATGATTACCCGACCAAAGATGGCACGGGCGTGCGCGACTATATCCACGTGATGGACTTGTCAGATGGGCACGTGGCTGCGTTAGAGAAAGTGGGCCAGACATCCGGATTGCACATCTATAACCTAGGCACTGGTAATGGCTATAGTGTGTTGGAGATGGTGCATGCGTTTGAAAAGGCTAGTGGCAAACCTGTCCCGTACCAAATTGCGCCGCGCCGCGCCGGTGATATTGCCGAGTGTTGGGCCGATCCTTCAAAAGCGCAGCGTGAGCTGGGTTGGAGTGCGACACGTTCTTTGGATGAGATGACGCAAGATACCTGGCGCTGGCAGTCAAATAACCCGAATGGTTTTCCAGATTAATTGAGCACAATCGCTGATTTTAAATCTAACAAAAGAGCGACCCTAGCGGTCGCTCTTTGCGCTGGTTTATAAACGACTGACCGTCGTGTATCGATATTGTTGGGTTACTGGGCTTGCTTATCTTTACCCAACGAGAGTAACCAAATACAAATGACCGAAACCACTATGAAGCCTGATAGGATAATAACAGGCATCGCACTGTAGCCAAGGATGTGCCAAATAATCGATTCTAATGTACTCATGCTCTCTCCTTATTGCCAACCTTCAACGCCTTGCATGTCAGGCAGGCGGTGGGCGATCCCTTTGTGACAGTCAACACAGGTCTTTTCACCTGAGGCGAGGGCCGTTGAGTGCTGCTGGGCACCGCGTGAACCTTGCTCAGAAAAATCCATAAACTCGAATTCATGACAGTTACGACACTCGAGCGAATCGTTTTTCTGCATACGTGCCCATTCTCGCTCAGCAAGATGACCGCGACGCTGCTCAAACTTTTCTTGTGTATCTATGGTTCGCAAGACATAGTGCGCAAACAGCTCTTTAGACGCCTGAACTTTACGGACAATCTTGTCTGTCCATTCGTGAGGTACATGACAGTCAGAACAGATTGCTCTCACACCAGAACGGTTCGAGTAGTGAATCGTCTCTTTGATTTCCGCTACAATCGGCGCATGACAGCCTGAACAAAACTCTTCGCTGTTGGTCGCTTCCATCCCGGTGTTAAATGCCCCCCAGAACAACAAACCACCCGCAAAGCCCATAAACAGCACAACGCCTACCGCCGCTTTACTAGGGGACGTGAACCGCTTCCAAAACGCTTTCAGTAATTTCATAGTTAACCTCGCTTACTCGCGTTTCTTACTTAAGAGAATCAACAGATTGGAACTCATTCTCAACCAATGGTTTCGCATCTGTTTGCGGGACGTGGCATTGCAGACAGAAGTAACGTCTTGGCGACACGTCTGCGAGCACCGCGTCTTGGCGATTCACATAGTGGGTGACACTAATTTTTGTCGCGCCTGATTGTTTGGCGTTTTTCCAGCTGTGGCAAGCCAAACATTTATTGGCGTTTAACGACACCTCATAGTTACGAATACTGTGAGGAATCAACGGTGGCTGATAGACAAAGCTATCTTCAACAATTTGATCTTTCGGAAAATCTTTAAATGCGTCCGCAGGTCTGGTCTCTTCGAGATTGGTGTTACCGCGCAGCGACTCCAAGCCACCGATACCGCCTGGGTTGTCCAAATTGGCAAACACAGCGCTGCTCAACACTGCACCTACCGAGAAAAGTGCAACTAAGAATTTTTTCATGTTTTTGTTCTCCGCCTTCTGGCTACATTCTTCGCTTAGGTTGCCCAAACGTGGGCAACCTAATCTCGACATTACGCAACTTTGGTGATCTTCACTGGACACTTCTTAAAGTCGGTCTGTTTAGACAGTGGATCCGTGGCATCAAGGATCAATTTGTTGATCAAGATGCGCGCATCAAAGAAGGGGACGAACACCAATCCTTGCGGTGGACGGTTACGTCCGCGTGTTTCAACACGCACGCGCACTTCACCACGTTTGTTGGCAATGTTCACCTCGTCACCTCGGCGAATGCCTCGTGCTTTGGCGTCCTCTGGATGCATGTAGCAGACGGCGTCCGGCACGGCTTTATAGAGTTCAGGGACACGGCGTGTCATGGTGCCGGTGTGCCAATGCTCGAGTACACGACCGGTGCAGAGCCATAAATCGAACTCGGAATCTGGCACTTCTGGTGGCGCTTCGTATGGGGCGGAAATAATAAACGCTTTTCCGTCAGGCTTGCCGTAGAAGTCCCAACCGCTACCGGCTTTGGCATATGGATCTGAGCCTTCTTTGTAACGCCAAAGGGTCTCTTTACCGTCAACGACTGGCCAACGAAGACCACGTGTTTGGTGATACACTTCATACGGCGCAAGATCGTGTGCTTTACCGCGTCCAAATGAGGCGTACTCTTCAAAAATGCCTTTTTGTACGTAGTAACCGAAGTGGTGCGCATCGTCGTTGAGTTCGCGCGCTTCCTCGATTGGGTATTTGTTAATCACGCCATTGGCGAACAGCATGTCATACATGGTTTTGCCGCGATACTGAGGGGCTTTGGTGAGCATCTCTTCTGTCCACACTTCTTCCATCTTGAAGCGTTTAGAGAACTCCATAATTTGCCAAAGGTCAGATTTCGCTTCGCCAACCGTACTGACTTGTTGATACCAAGCCTGTGTACGACGCTCTGCGTTACCGTAGGCGCCTTCTTTTTCGATCCACATCGCTGTCGGTAGAATCAAATCTGCCGCTTGCGCAGTGGCCGTTGGGTAAGGGTCGGAACAGACGATAAAGTTTTCAGGGTTACGATAGCCCGGTAAACGCTCACCGTTAATATTCGGACCTGCTTGCATATTGTTGTTGCACATCACCCAGTAAGCGTTGAGCTTACCGTCTTTGAGCATGCGGTCTTGCAGAACGGCGTGGAAACCCGGTTTAGGCGGAATGACACCATCAGGAATGTTCCAGATTTTTTCTGCAATCGCGCGGTGTTTTGGATTCGCGACCACCATATCAGCGGGTAGACGGTGGGCAAAAGTGCCGACCTCACGAGCGGTACCACACGCAGAAGGTTGCCCTGTCAGAGAGAATGGGCTGTTGCCTGGAGTTGAGATTTTACCCGTGAGAAGGTGGATGTTGTAAATCAAGCTGTTCATCCATACGCCGCGGGTATGCTGGTTCATCCCCATCGTCCAAAGTGACATCACTTTAGTGTTCGGATCCGCGTATTGTTTCGCTAGAGTGATCAAATCTTCTTCAGATACGCCCGACATTTCTGACGCTTTGGCCGCAGTGTAAGGCGCCACGGATTGCTTATATTCATCAAAAGAGATGCCCGACATATCGCCGCTGTCTGGGTTGGCCGCAGCTTGTTGAAGCGGGTTATCGTCACGCAGACCATAGCCAATGTCTGTGGTAGCTTGCTTGAATGTGGTGTGTTTGTTGACGAAATCCCAATTGACGGCGTCGTTTTCGATAATGTAATTGGCAATAAAGTTGGCAATGGCCAAATCGGTCTGTGGTTGGAAGATGTACCCAGTATCGGCCAACTCGAACGAGCGGTGATAGTAAGTAGATAGCACATTTACCTTAACATGGGGATGGCTGAGGCGACGGTCAGTGATGCGAGTCCACAAGACAGGGTGCATCTCAGCCATGTTTGAGCCCCAAAGCACGAATGAATCTGCGTGCTCGAAATCGTCGTAACAACCCATGGGCTCGTCGACGCCAAACGTGCGCATAAAGCCAACCACGGCGGAAGCCATACAGTGACGCGCATTAGGATCGATGTTGTTTGAGCGAAGCCCAGCTTTCATCATCTTGGCGGCGGCGTAACCTTCCATTACGGTCCACTGACCAGACCCAAACATACCTACACCCGATGGGCCTTGTTTTTTCAGTGCTTCTTTCCATTTGGAGGCCATGGTATCAAAGGCAACATCCCAAGACACCGGGGTAAAGTCACCGTTTTTGTCGTACTTGCCGTCTTTCATGCGCAACAAAGGCTGAGTGAGACGGTCTTGACCGTACATGATCTTTGAGAGGAAGTAGCCTTTGATACAATTCAAACCTTTGTTTACCGGCGCTTCAGGGTCACCCTGCGTGGCGACCACTTTGCCGTTTTGTGTACCAACCAACACAGAACACCCGGTCCCGCAGAAGCGACAAGGCGCTTTGTCCCAGGTAATCGCCGATTGCTCTGAACTGGCGATCAGGTTGGTCGCTGCGGCAGGTAGACTGATGCCGGCTACCGCGGCGGCAGAGGCTGCTGCGTTTGCTTTTACAAACGCTCGTCTTGTCATCTTCATACTTCACCCTCGAATTGGGAATGTTCTTTTCCAGTGTTAGTTATCACGTCGTCGCCTAGGTCCGTTTCTATCTGGTGGTAGACCAACACAGTACTTAAGACGTTAGGTAGGTTGTTGATTTCGTCGATGGTATCGGTGATAAACCCTTGGTTTTGAGTTTCTAGCACCACCACCAGCTTGCCCTCAGGGCTGTCTGCATAAATTTCTGCGTTGGGCAGTGCACTGATCGACTCCTTGACCTCGTTAAGGTGGCTAGGCGTGGCGTGAACCACCAAGCTTGATATATGCACTTCATTCAGTGACATGTTGTTGTCCATTTTTATAATCAATTGCTCACATTGATGGATGACGAAGGGCAAACGGCAACACAGGCACCACAGCCGCTGCACTTATCGTGGCTTATGTGAGGCTGGGCGACTTTGCCTACCTCCAATTTGAATTGAATGGCCATCGGGTCACACAACTCACCACAACTCCGGCACTCCACATTTTGTTTGGCTAAACACGTTTCATTGATGCTTGCCTTTACATGCCAAGGCGTATCAGCCTCAGGTAAAAAAATCGGTTCCTGACAAACGTCGGCACATCGATAACAGAATGTGCATTCGTCGATAGAGAAGTCGACAGTAGGAAATCCTCCGTCACCGCTGACAATGATCTGCGTGTCACAGACGCGGGCGCACTCTCCACATCGGGTACACAAATCGGTAAAGCTTTGTGCATCCGCAACCCAAGGCAGGCGAATCGTATTGTCTGCTTGGCGAGTAAAAAGACGGCGTTTACTGAAATCGACCACGTTGCTATCCGTTGTGAACTGCATTTATGTGAGCGTAGCTCACATTTCCTATTAATAACTTGTCATTAACACACACATAAATTGTAGTTTTTGACATATTTGTATAAATAACCCTTTGGGGGTAATCAGATTATGTTGTTGTTTTAGATCAATAAATTTGGTTTGGTTTGATCACATATTTAGCCGAAAGCGTGAATATGATGACTTGGTGTGATGGGGGATCGGTGAGTAATAACGTGGTGAATGCATGCCAAGAAGGGTAAAAAAATCCGTCACTCGAACGATAGCGAAAGCCATGGGCTTAATATTAGCCCTGTCGGTCGTGACGACCAGTTATGCGATCATCACATTAGCGTCTAGCCTCAATGATGCTGAGGCAGTGAACGTGTCTGGCTCAATGCGTATGCAGAGCTATAGACTGGCGCACGATATCCAATCGCAATCTCAAGACTATCTTCAGCACATCGAGATGTTTGAACGCTCTATCTACTCCCCTTCGATGAAGGCGTTGCAAGGCTGGGGTGTTCCTGATGACATTACTCACGATTACTATCGGTTGATCATGCGTTGGCATGAGTTGAAAGCCGTGCTTCAGAGCGAAGATCGACACCAATATTTAACTATGGTTGCGGGCTTTGTGAATCAAATCGATGCCTTTGTGTTCAAGCTGCAACACTTCTCTGAACAAAAAATGATTCGCTTAGCTTGGGTGGGCGGTGCAGGGCTAGGTGGTATCTTGTGTGTGGGGCTGTTTGTTATTCATTACTCCAGAAAGCAAATCGTGAAACCGCTGAACGCTATGATGTTGGCCAGCGAACAGATTCAATCGCGCTCGTTTGATGTGAAGCTGGATGTTTCAAGTGAGAATGAACTTGGTGTTTTGACTGGTACATTCAATAGCATGGCCAGCGATTTGGGCAATTTCTATCGAGGATTGGAGCAAGCCGTCAATGAAAAGACGCTTAAGCTCCAGCATGCCAATGACTCACTGCAAGTGTTGTACAATTCATCACAAGAGCTGACCGCTTCGAGGATCACGCAGGAAAACTTCGAGGCGATACTGCAACATATCGTCTCTCTTGAGGGGATTGTAGCGGTCAAAATGGAAATCTTCAGTGACGGTGAGCGACCGCTCGTATTGACCAAAGGCGACGTTTGCCTCAGCTGTGACAGTGACTGCCAAAGTAAACCGTTGGCCTTAGATGGGGAAGCGTTAGGTATATTGTATTGGAAAACATCACTGCCATGCCCAGATCAAGCTTTGATCGATAACTTCGTCCAAATCCTCTCGCGCGCGGTGTATTACAACCAAGCACAGAAACAAGCGGAGCAACTGCTTTTGATGGAAGAACGGGCGACGATCGCCCGTGAACTGCATGACTCGCTTGCTCAGTCTTTATCCTATTTAAAAATTCAAGTCTCGTTACTCAAGCGGGGTTTATCGGCTCTGCCTCCCGGCGAAGCATCGCCGCACACTCAGAGCGTAATGAAGGATCTCGACGGCGGGCTATCCGCCGCCTATACCCAATTACGCGAATTGCTGACCACGTTTCGACTGACGATCAAAGAAGGCAGTTTTGGCCAAGCACTAAAAGAGATGACGGAGCAATTGGCCGATCAATCGTCAATCCGCATAGTGGTAGATAATCAGCTCTCCTCTGTAGAGCTTGATGCCAGTGATCAGGTTCACTTACTGCAATTGATCCGTGAAGCGACCCTAAATGCGATCAAGCACGCCAAAGCGACGCAAATCGATATCGCCTGCCTTGAGACCGACGATAACGTTGTGGTGTCGGTCTCTGACGATGGCATCGGGTTTGAACAGGCCAACGAAAAGCTCAACCACTACGGCATGAGTATTATGCAAGAGCGAGCGTCCCGGTTAAACGGCACCTTGGTCATTGAAAGCAAACAAGAGCAGGGGTGCCGCGTCATCCTCACTTACCCAAGAAATAAGGAAACAAGCAGTGTCACAATGTAGAGTTTTGCTGGTGGATGATCACCCTCTAATGAGAAGAGGCATTCAGCAGCTACTGAGTTTTGAGCCAGAATTTGATGTTATCGCCGAAGCCAGCAATGGGACGGAAGCGGTGGCAAAAAATCACGAGCTGAAGCCAGATTTGATCTTGCTAGATTTAAATATGAAAGGGATGTCGGGGCTCGACACTCTGAATGCACTGCGCGCCGATGACTGCGACGCCACTATTGTTATTTTAACAGTCTCAGACAGCCCAGCAGACATCGAAGCGATCATTCGAGCCGGAGCCGATGGCTATTTGCTCAAAGATACCGAGCCCGATGAGTTGGTGTCGCTGCTCAAACAATCCATTCGTGGTAACAAGGCTTACAGCCGAGAAGTGGCGAAATACCTGCTCAAGCGAGAACACACGACCGATGTGTTTGATGAGCTGACCGATCGAGAGCGTCAAATTCTCAAACAGGTCGCCAAAGGGTTTCGCAACAAACAGATTGCAGATGCGCTGTTTATTTCCGAATCGACGGTCAAGGTGCACATGAAAAGTTTGCTGAAAAAGCTGCGCGTTCCGTCGCGTACTGCTGCCACCATCTTGTATTTGGAACGTTATGGTGACATTAAGTAATCACGACTAGGAATGCGTAAGTTTTAATACGCAGTCAGGCATAGAGAGAAAATAGCCTTGATACATGTTGAGATCTAAGGCGCGCATGGCATCGAGTTGTTCTTGGGTCTCGATGCCCTCGATCACTACCTGACAGCCCAACGTTCTTGCTAATTCGATGCCTGAAATCATCGCGGCTTGATTGCCCTGCATGTAGTCGAGCATCAATGAGCGGTCCATTTTGACGATATCAGGACTGAGCGTTTCCACCCTCACTCGATTGGAGGCTTCCACACCATAATCGTCCACCGCAATATGAAATCCAATATCGCTAAGCTTCTTCATCGCGGTTTTCAGTAAGTCTTCGTTGGCATGTTCATGCTCAACCACTTCAATCACGATCTGATCCAGTGAGAGCCCGAGCTCTTTTATCCGTGTGGCCAGCAGGCTTTCCGTCATATCAATCACCGCCATTGCATCGCCTACGACTGGAAGGATGTTGAGGAACAATTTGCGGTCACGAAATTTTGATTGGGCGAAGTTTCGAATATGAATCACGCGACTCAGGCGTTCAACATTCACTTTGTCATCCAACGGGATGTTGTCTGAGGAAAAAAACAGATCGGGTCGTACGGAACTGCCGTCTTTGCGGGTGATGCGCAGCAGTGCCTCTAAACCAACCATGCTGGTGTGTTTGGTGTAAATCGGCTGGTAGACACTAGAGAGTGTCAACGACTTATAGTGCGCAATGTACTGGCCATCTTCTCGCTGCACGAGACATTGAGTAAACTGCTCTC
>NZ_JCBDGX010000059.1:0-11921 GCF_059834345.1 Vibrio sp. R11-SG3-ISO3-SZ | reverse complement strand
ACGCAAACGCTTGGCTACACATTTTTCTACTTTTTATTTGCAATCACCCCCTTGCTATGTATTATATTGCCGCTAATTTCCATACCCACGTCCATGGGATTAGCTGTGCCTGCATCCACCAATCAAAACATTTTCACTGTCTCTCGCCTCAACGCAGAAGTTCGCCTGCTGCTTGAAAACGAAATGGGTATCGTTTGGTTGGTCGGAGAGATCTCCAACTTCTCTGCCCCGGTGTCTGGTCACTGGTATCTCACCCTTAAAGACTCCCGAGCTCAAGTCAAATGCGCGATGTTTCGCGGCAATAATCGTCGTGTCACGTTCAAGCCGGCTAACGGCAATCAAGTATTAGTCAAAGCGCGTCTCTCGTTGTATGAACCTCGCGGCGATTATCAGTTGATCATTGAAAGCATGCAGCCGGAAGGCGATGGCCGACTCCAGCAAGAGTTTGAAGCGCTTAAAATGAAGCTAGCCGCTGAAGGCCTGTTTGCACAGACTAATAAGAAGCCGCTGCCTGAGCACCCGAAACGGGTTGGCATCATTACCTCGAAAACAGGTGCGGCGCTCTACGATATTCTGGATGTACTGAAGCGACGTGACCCTTCACTGCCGGTGATTATTTACCCGACATTAGTACAAGGTGACGATGCCGCGATTCAAATCGCGCAAGCCATTGGCTGTGCCAACAGTCGTAACGAATGTGATGTCTTGATCGTCGGTCGTGGCGGGGGCTCTCTAGAAGATTTATGGTGCTTCAACCACGAGGTCGTAGCGCGAACGATTGCGGCGAGTCAAATCCCGATTATCAGTGCGGTTGGACATGAAGTGGATGTGACCATCGCCGATTTCGTCGCCGATATGCGCGCGCCTACCCCCTCGGCAGCCGCTGAGCTAGTGAGCCGCGACAACAGCCATAAAGAGCAAGCGCTCGCTAGCCGTGAGCATAAACTGCTCAGTGCGTGGCGCCAGAGAGTGTCTGAGCAACAACGCAACCTGACTGGCCTGCTGCATCGTCTCGAACGTCAACATCCCACTCATCAACTTCAACGTCAGAGCCAGCAGTTAGATGAACTCGAAATTCGCCTCAAGCGAGCGATGGATAATGGATTACGCAGTGCAGAGCAACGAGTCGAGCGACTGCACTACAAACTCAACCTGCATAGCCCTGCACATAAACTCGCCAATCAACACGCAAGCATGATCCGTTTAGAGCAACAACTGATCGACGCGATGAATAAACGTTTGACCTATCAACGCCATCAACTCGCGTTAGCGGCGGAAACGTTAGATGCGGTTAGCCCACTGGCGACATTAAAACGTGGCTACTCGATCAGCCAAAACGCACAAGGCGATGTGGTGACCTCCACAAAGCAAATGAAATCAGGTGACACCTTAGTCACCCGATTAGCCGATGGCACCCTCTTTTCTACGATTTCTTCGAGTCAATAGAACGGAACTCAAATCGAATCGCTGATTTCGATTTGAGTTCATTGCACTGATTACAAAAATAATTTGCCGCCCCGCAAGCTTGCAGCTTCTCTAATTCACTGTCGCACTGAGGGCACCAACCGATCTTGTTGTAATCATGTTGGCACTGTGTGCAGTGGTAGTGGCCATTCCACTCCAGCTCTTGCTGACAACTTGGGCATAGATTGGTGTTCATGATCTGTGTTACCTTTTTAATTTAGCTTAAACTAATATACAAAAATCCCATCTCCAACTCAATATCACACCGACTGGCTTGCTCTCGTCGCTCTATGCTTCTATAAATGATCATAATAAGATCATCGGCAAAATCCGCTGTGATCAGCGATCTCCCCCTAAAAGAACATTTATATAACCACACACCGAAAGCATAAGTTACATATGCTGCATTTCAATTTTAAAAAGCACAATCAACTAATAAAAATTAAAATTACACACCAAAACCAGAGTTAATAAAATGATCACTCATCCAAATACACAGTATGTAACTCGGAAATGAGTGGAAAAGAGAGATAGGCTCTTTGGTGGAGTCCATTGATGACATAAAAAAACGCCTTAGCAAGCTAAGGCGTTTTGACCATCATGTGATTATTCAGATAGGGCTACTTCTTACGGTTTTTCACCATGCCCATTAAGCGTTTGCGTTTACGCTCTTGTGATAGGGTCATCTTGCTTGATTTACCTTCATACGGGTTTTCACTGTTCTGGAAAGTAATTCGAATCGGTGTGCCCATAATCTCAAGCGATTTACGGAAGTAGTTCATCAAGAAACGCTTGTAAGAGTCTGGAAGCTCATTCACTTGGTTGCCGTGAATCACCACGATCGGTGGGTTGTATCCCCCAGCGTGGGCGTATTTTAGCTTCACACGACGTCCACGTACCAAAGGTGGCTGGTGATCGTCGGTTGCCATCTTCATGATTCGGGTCAGAACAGAGGTACCCACGCGAGTAGTGGCAGACTTGTACGCCTCTTGAACCGATTCAAACAGGTGACCTACCCCCGTACCGTGTAACGCCGAAATAAAATGAATGCGTGCAAAATCAACGAAGCCTAAGCGGCGATCAAGCTCTTTCTTGACATGCTCTTTCACGTCCATATCAAGGCCATCCCACTTATTGACCGCAATCACAATCGAGCGTCCAGCGTTGAGCGCAAAACCGAGTAGGCTTAAGTCTTGGTCTGATATATTTTCACGCGCATCAATGACTAGAAGAACCACGTTTGCATCTTCAATCGCTTTCAATGTTTTCACCACCGAGAACTTCTCAACGGTTTCATTGATACGTTTACGACGACGCACACCAGCGGTGTCAATTAGGACATATTCACGGCCATCGCGTTCCATCGGAATGTAGATAGAGTCACGAGTGGTACCCGGCATATCGTACACAACCACACGCTCTTCACCCAGAATACGGTTAGTGAGTGTCGACTTGCCAACGTTAGGTCGACCGATGATCGCCAATTTAATCGGCTGATCTTGTAGGCGTTTAAACTCTTGTTCCGCCTCTTCCTCGCTGTATTCCAGTTTTTCTTCTTCATCAATGAAGTCAGTGAGGTCATCAATTTCGCCGTTGGCTTCTTCAAGCAACTGCTCAGCAAACGGGTTAAGCGCACGGTCAATCAGTGCACCAACACCACGGCCGTGAGCGGCAGCGATTTGGTACATGTTGTCCATACCCAGTTGCCAAAACTCAGCGCTGGCCGCTTCGGCATCGATACCGTCGACTTTGTTTACCACCAGCATAGCTGGCTTTTCAATCTTACGTAGATGACGTGCAATGGCTTCGTCCGCCACAGTCAGACCCGCACGGCCGTCCACCATGAATAGCACAACATCCGCTTCATCAATCGCGGCGAGTGACTGCTGAGCCATTTTGGTTTCAACGCCCTCTTCCGTGCCGTCGATACCGCCAGTGTCTACGACGATAAATTCATGTTCACCAAGTTTCGCTTGGCCATATTTACGGTCGCGAGTTAAGCCAGGGAAATCCGCCACTAACGCATCACGCGTACGCGTTAGTCGGTTAAACAACGTCGATTTACCAACGTTTGGACGCCCTACAAGAGCAACAACAGGTACCATAACAACCTCTACAATCTTTTTCTCATATGTAGTTATAGGTAAGGACTGATGACGAGACCAATTTTTACCTATAACTACGTAGCGTTAACAATAAAACGGCTCCCAACTGAGTAACCAGCTAGGAGCCGAATGTGAATTATATCACATGATTATGGGTTGATCGTCTGTTTCTTTACATCGCCATTGCGAGTAACCGTGACAAATCCACCCGGTACGGCGATAGGTGCGACCGCGAAACCGCTGTCATCTAATTGCTGCTGAGCAACAAATTCGCCGGTACGTCGATCAATCCAGTGCAAGAAGCCTAGACTATCACCCACGACTACGTAACCATTGAGCATAACTGGCGCCGTTAGCAAACGGTGCTCAAGCTGATCATTGCTCCAAAGCTCAGTACCGCTGCGCGCATCAACCGAGACAATGTGGTCTTTATCGGTCACCAAGAATAAACGACTGCCTTCACTCGCCATATCAGTGGATGAAGAGTAGTTACGCTTCCAGCTTGGTGTGCCTGAACGCAGATCAATCGCGGTCAACTGCCCGTTGTAACCGACAATGTATAGCGTGCTGCCCAAAATCAGTGGTGAAGCATCAACATCCACCAAACGATCGATTTCGGTCGCCCCTTGCGGTGTACCAATGGGTTGCTGCCAAATCAATTGACCACGCTCGACAATCGCTGCCGCCAAACGACCGTTCGCCGTTCCCCAGAAAACGCCACCAGACACCGTCACTGGCGCGCTGTTACCACGCAGAGTCAGGTTCGGCACTTCAGTGCTGATGGTCCATTTGCTCTCGCCCGATTCTTGATCCAGGGCGATCAGCACACCGTCACTGGTATGAACAATCACTAAGTTACTGTCTACTGCAGGGGCAGCAAGCACTTCACCTTTGACAGCGGTCTGCCAATTGAGCGCACCGGTTTCTTCATCAAGGGCAATCACCTGACCATTTTCACTGCCAATAAACAGCTGACCATAACCGGCGGTAATACCACCAGATAATCGTGCAGAGCCCTCTTTTTCCAGGTCCGCTTGCCAAATCGCTTTGCCCGTTTCAGGGTTGAGTGCTTTCACCACACCATCACGACTGGCAACAAATACTTTATCGTAGGCGTATTCGGGTGAAAGTTGCGAGTAGTACATGCCCACACCTTTCCCTGCCGACGCCCTCCATGCGCTCTTGGTCGTGAACTCATTGTCCACAACCGGTGTCGGCGCCATGATAATGGTGTCTTCCTCTCCAGCACACCCTGCAAGCAAGCCAAGAACCAGCGCCGTAGAGAGTGCTTTATTGAGCATTGTCTTCATGCGCATCCTTACTTAGCGAGATCGTCCAGCTTCATTTGTAGAGCCTGACTTGGCTCGCCAGACTGTTGAGCTTGGGTGTAGGCGGCATATGCCCCTTCTTCATCACCCTTGAGTAAAAGAATATCGCCTTTCAACTCTTCTACACGCCCCATCCAAGTTTCGTCGTTGATGTTAGCCAACTCTGAGATCGCCGCATCAAAGTCTGTTTGCTGAGCTTGAATACGCGCAATTCGGTAGTGAAGGACACTCAGCAGTGCTTGATCTTTAGTGGCCGATTTTGCCCACTCGAGCTGCGCTAGTGCTTCATCCAAGTTACCTGCATCAACCTGAGCCTTCGCCAATTGCATCGCCGCCAATACCGCGTATTGCGACTCGCCATTCGCCTCAATAAACCCTTGCACGTTAGCACTGGCATCTGCGCCTTTGGCTGCCAACTCTTGAATCACTGTGGTGTAACTCTCAGAGGCCGCTTCCTGAGCTGCTGTGACGGAGTCTTGGTAATAACGCCAGCCAAACAGACCACCCAAACCAATGACGGCCCCGAAAATGACCGCTTTGCCATTTTCTTTCCACCAATCTTTAATCGCTTCTACTTGTTGTTCTTCAGAATCGTAGAGTTCCACTTCCTGTCCTCTTAAAATCGAAAAAAGTGGCGCATAAAGGTCGCCACTTCCTGTTATCGGGTTATACCAACTGCGCTAGTTTGCTCGCCACATCGGCATGGCTGATCGTTTCTTGTGTACCACCAATCAGATCTTTCACGACGACCGTGCTGTCTGCGACTTCATTCTCGCCGAGAACCAGCGCCACCGCTGCGCCCACTTTGTCCGCACGCTTGAATTGCTTCTTAAAGTTGCCGCCGCCAAAGTGATTCATCACTCGCAGCCCTGGCACTTGCTCGCGCAACTGCTCAGCCAACTTCATTCCAGCCATCATGGTGCCTTCACCCGCGGTGACCATGTAAACATCGACGCTGCGACGCACATCGGTCAACTCAAGGGTTTCTAGCATCAGAACCAAACGCTCAAGGCCCATAGCAAAACCAACCGCAGGCGTTGCCTTGCCACCGAGTTGCTCAACCAGGCCGTCGTAGCGACCACCGCCACACACCGTACCTTGCGCACCAAGGCTTTCCGTTATCCATTCAAATACCGTGCGGTTGTAGTAATCCAAACCACGCACCAAGCGCTCATTGACTGTGTATTCGATACCTGCTGCGTCGAGAAGTTCACAAAGGCCGGAAAAATGTTGCTTTGAGTCTGCGTCTAAGTAGTCAGACAGACGAGGGGCATCACCGAGTACCGCTTGGATTTCTGGGTTCTTGGTGTCCAACACTCGCAGTGGGTTAGTGTGCATGCGACGCTTGCAATCGTCGTCTAGAATATCCATGTGCTGAGTGAGAAACTCGATTAACGCTTCGCGGTATTCAGCACGCGCGTCAAGAGAGCCAATCGAGTTCAACTCTAGACGTACATGTTTATCAATACCAAGCTCACGCCACAGACGCGCCGTCATCATGATCAGCTCTGCGTCGACGTCAGGGCCATCGAGACCAAACACTTCGACACCACATTGGTGGAATTGACGGTAGCGACCTTTCTGAGGACGTTCATGACGGAACATAGGGCCCATATACCATAGGCGCTGCTCTTGATTGTAGAGCAAGCCATTTTCAATTCCGGCGCGAACACAGCCCGCCGTGCCTTCTGGGCGAAGGGTTAAGCTGTCACCATTGCGGTCTTCAAAGGTGTACATCTCTTTTTCAACCACGTCGGTGACTTCACCAATCGCGCGGCTAAATAGATGAGTCATCTCAACAATCGGCATGCGCACTTCGTTGTAACCGTAAGCGCTGATTACGTTTTTCACTGCGGTTTCAAGTTTTTGCCACAGTGGAGATTGAGTTGGGAGACAATCGTTCATGCCTCGGATTGCTTGAATTGTTTTTGCCACAATAATTACCGTAATCGTTGGTTGAGAGTTATTACTCTTGTACTTTTACATCAATGCGATTTTGCGAATCCATCAACGCGGCTTTAGCGCGGATCTTCGCTTCGAGTTGACTCACGAGATCATCGTTATCAAATCGCTCTTTTTGACGTTTGCCATCTTCATAGAAGGCACTTTTCTTGTTACTGCCTGCCAAGCCCAAATGCGACACTTCCGCCTCACCGGGTCCATTGACCACACAGCCGATAATTGAAACATCCATCGGTGTGATAATGTCTTCAAGACGCTGCTCTAGCGCATTGACGGTACCAATCACATCAAATTCTTGGCGAGAACAACTCGGACACGCAATAAAGTTGATCCCGCGAGAGCGGATGCGCAGCGATTTTAAGATATCAAAACCGACCTTGATCTCTTCAACTGGGTTCGCCGCAAGCGAGATGCGCAGCGTATCGCCAATCCCTTCTGCCAGCAGCATGCCGAGTCCAACCGCAGATTTGACTGAACCCGCACGCGCGCCGCCTGCCTCAGTAATACCTAGGTGTAGTGGCTGATCGATTTTTTTCGCCAACAGTCGGTAGGAATCCACCGCAAGGAAAACATCGGATGCTTTGACACTCACTTTAAACTGATCAAAGTTGAGGCGATCTAAGATATCAACATGACGCATCGCCGATTCCACCAAGGCTTCTGGGGTCGGCTCGCCATATTTCATCTGGATATCTTTTTCCAAAGAACCGCCGTTCACGCCGATACGAATTGGAATGTTTTTATCCCTTGCACAATCGACGACCGCACGAATGCGATCTTCTTTACCGATGTTACCTGGGTTGATACGCAAACAATCGACGCCGTATTCCGCAACCTTGAGTGCAATACGGTAGTCAAAGTGAATATCCGCCACCAGCGGAATCGACACTTGCTGCTTGATCTGCTTGAAAGCCTCGGCAGCATCCATTGTCGGCACCGAGACGCGGACGATATCCGCACCCACATTTTCCAGGGCACGAATTTGCGCCACGGTGGCGTCAACGTCTGTAGTACGAGTATTGGTCATCGACTGCACCGCAATCGGCGCACCGTCACCAATAGGTACGTCGCCCACATAGATACGAGTCGAGGGGCGACGTTTGATAGGAGATTCGTGTTGCATAGTAATGTCTAAGGTAAGGTGAATCTTGCTACTTTGCCTGAAGTATACCCAGAAAGGTCGACAGGTTCACTCGCTAATGTCATTGAAACGTTTTCTGGTGCACCTAAAATCACGCTGTAAGGAGACAGACCATCCAACGCCACCGACTCGCCGCCTTTTTTGATGCCGGTAACGAGGGTTTTACCACTGGCGTCTTTCACCTGAACCCAGCAATCATCGCTAAAGCTCATCTCTAGACGGTTCGTCACTGCAACCGACGTATCCGTCGTGCTCTCTTGCAGCGCATCAGCTTGTTCTGTTGAGTCTGATGCGGTCACTGTTTCAGCTGGGGACTCTAGCGCACTCTCTTCACGTATGATTTCAGTCTCTGACGACATCTCAGTTTGCGTGTTTTCGATCGTCTCAATACTGCTCACATCGGAATCTTCACTAAGGATAGGTTCCATCGTTTCTTGAGTCTCTTGCGAAGGCTCATCTGGCATCGCCTCATCAAGCGAAACAAAGTCCAAGGTGTCACTGCTGCTTGGGTCTGCACTCTGCTGCGTGGTTTCCTGCGCCGAAGATTGGCCCAAATCCAACATGTCATCCTGCTGATTTTGCCACCACCATAAGGAAGAGATCCCGGCAATCACAGCAAAAATACCCCACGTCAGAATCATAATGCGGCTGTCGTGCTTCTCTCGCTTGGTTTTACGTGAAAAGCTCTGCATCGATTGCTCTTTATGCTGAGCGGTGCCGCTGTGATCGAGCGCAGTCAATACAACTGACTCTTTTAGCCCCACTGCCTTTGCGTACGAACGAAGGTAACCGCGGGTAAAGGTAGCGACTTGGTCAGACTCGAAGTCATTTTTTTCCAAGTTTTCGATGATGGAGAGGCGAAGACGAAGCCTATCGGCAATCTGCTTTTGCGTTAATCCTAACTGCTCGCGCTTTTGCTTAAGTAGTGTACCCGCTTCAATATGTTCTTGTGGTTGATTGGTTTCTGTCGTTTCGTGTTCGGCAGTCATTATGAATTCATCTCTTTTAAGTGCAGGGCCTCTTCCGCGCGTGCTTTTCGTTATTCATTATTGGTAGCAAAGGGGCAGAATTGGCGAAGTATCCGGGCAGCTAACTCATCAAAGAGGCAATAAACGCCATCAAAAGTGTGAGGAAGCCACCAAAAGCATTAACTTTCAATTCTAATCTATATCAGAGATGAAACAACATGACAAAAGGTGATAATTCACAGCCAGCTCAAGGTTTTTCCTTAAATTGACATTAAGACGCAACATCTGATTACAAATTGTCGATAAAAAAGCCAGAGCAAAGCTCTGGCCTCCGGATTCATGCACATTTAAGCAATCAATATGCGGTTAAACGGCTTTCACCTCGATGGTTTCACCTTTGGCCGCTTTTAACATGGCAGTACGTTTGGTGCGGTCAATGACATCGCCGACCAACTGTCCGCACGCCGCATCAATATCATCCCCACGCGTCTTACGCACGGTCACGGTGTGATCATACTGCATTAAAGTTTTCTGGAAGCGATCAATGCGAGAGTTGCTTGGCTTCTTATAAGGCGAGCCCGGATACGGGTTAAATGGAATCAGGTTGATTTTACATGGTGTATCTTTCATCAGCTCTGCCAATTCACGCGCATGGTCCATATCGTCGTTAACGTGATCCAATAGCACGTACTCTACGGTCACCTTGCCACGGTTGGCATTGGAAGAAGCAATGTAGCGGCGCACAGACGCAAGAAAATCCTCGATATCCCATCGGTCGTTAATCGGCATGATTTCGCTGCGCAATTTATCGTTCGGCGCGTGCAAAGAGATCGCCAACGCCACATCAATCTTACCTGTCATCTGATCAAGGCCAGAGACGACACCCGATGTAGAGACAGTAACGCGACGTTTAGACAAACCAAAACCGAGATCATCTAGCATAATCTCTAAGGCTGGAATGAGGTTTTTCATGTTCAGCAGAGGTTCACCCATGCCCATCATCACGACGTTGGTAATCGGGCGACGACCGGTCTCTTTTTCTAAGCCGATCTCACGGGCAGCTCTCCATACCTGACCAATGATTTCTGAGACTTTGAGGTTGCGGTTGAACCCTTGTTGAGCCGTCGAGCAGAACTTACATTCCAGTGCACAGCCCACCTGAGAAGAGACACACAAGGTCGCGCGATCGTCTTCAGGAATGTAGACCGTCTCGACATCTTGATCGCCCACCTTCATTGCCCACTTGATGGTGCCATCAGAAGAGTGTTGCGCCTCAGCGACTACCGGCGCTTTGATCTCACAGCGCGCGTGCAGTTTCTCGCGTAACTTTTTGTTAATGTTGGTCATGTTGTCGAAGTCATCGACACCAAAATGGTAGATCCACTTCATAACTTGATCGGCGCGGAATGCTTTTTCACCTAATTCTTCAGCGAAAAATTCACGCAAGCCCTTGCGATCGAAGTCGAGTAGATTGATTTTTTCAGTGCTCATGTAACCTCACAAACGACAGAACATTAATTAAGGGCGCGAATTGTACAGCCTTTATTCAGCGACAACAAGCGTTGTAAAGCCCTGTATTTCCTAAGGCGTTAATTCAACTTTGTTTATTAATTGAACACGCCATTTACGCCGCGGTGATTTGCTTAATTTGCTCCACAATCGCTTTCAGCCCATTGCCGCGCGAAGGACTTAAATGCGCGATAAGTCCAAGCTTTTCAAAGTACTCATCCATATCAAAATGTTGGATTTGCTGCGCTGTTTTGTGGTTGTAAGCCGCCATCACGAGGGCAATTAAACCACGTACAATACGAGCGTCAGAATCGGCACAAAAGGTCCACACGCCATCGTGCTGCTCACAGATCAACCACACTTGGCTCTCACAGCCTGACACCGTCACTTGTTCACTTTTCAGCGCATCTGGCATCACGGGGAGTTGCTTACCCCACTGAATCACTTGTCGGTAGCGATCTTCCCAGCCTTTTAATCCTGACATCGTTCGAATGACGTCGTCCGCCGTTATCGTCTGGCCAAACAGTGAGGATGGTGCTTCACTCATTTCATTTCCACTCATTAGCGATATTTCTGAATCAATTTTTCCACAATACGCGAGACCGCCACAAAACCAAAAGTGGCCGTCACCACCGTGGCGGCGCCAAAGCCACTGGCGCAATCCATTCGCTTTGGCCCTTCTGCCGTTGACTTCACCCCACACACGCTGCCATCGGCTTGCGGGTACTTCAACTGCTCAGTAGAAAAGACGCAATCGATGCCAAACTTACGCTGCGGATTTTTAGGGAAATTATGGTGCCGGCGCAAGGTATCTTTGATCTTTTTCGCTAGCGGATCTTGAATGGTCTTGGTTAAGTCCGCGACTTGAATTTGAGTCGGGTCAACCTGGCCACCCGCACCACCCGTCGTAATCACTTTGATTTTGTTGCTGCGGCAGTAGGCGAGCAACGCCGCTTTTGCTTTGACGCTATCAATCGCATCTAACACATAATCAAACTCTTTGCTGAGGTACTCATGCTGATTGTCTGGCGTAATGAAGTCATCAATTAAATTGACTTTGCATTCTGGATTGATGAGTTTGACGCGCTCAGCCATGACCTCAATTTTGCTCTGCCCAACAGTGCCTGACATCGCATGAATCTGGCGATTAATGTTGGTCACACAGACATCATCCATGTCAATCAAGGTCAACTCACCAATCCCTGTGCGAGCCAACGCCTCTACAGCCCAAGAGCCAACGCCGCCTATTCCGATAACACACACGTGCGCAGCGCGCAGGATCTCCACTTCACTCTGTCCGTAGAGTCGGCGTGTACCGCCAAAACGTTGGTTATAGCTGTCCGAGGCGGGGGTATCAAGTTGGCGCATGGCAAGGCTTCTCCGCTACAAATTTGGTGATGAGTAAATAGAAAGAGTGCGATTTATACGCACTCTTGTTTCAAAT